>JAWOIK010000042.1:0-5683 GCA_046484705.1 Ignavibacteriaceae bacterium
AAAAATGAATTATGACAAACCAATAGTTGGAATTATCATGGGCAGCGATTCCGATTTACCAATTATGCAGGATGCTGCAATGATGCTTCAAGAATTTAATATCAGTTATGAAGTTAAGATATTATCAGCACATCGGACACCGGATCAGCATGCAGAATATTCTAAGTCAGCCAAAGAAAGGGGATTAATGGTTATAATTGCTGCAGCAGGAGGCGCCGCACATTTACCTGGTGTAACAGCAGCACAAACAACTCTGCCTGTGATTGGGGTACCTATAAAAAGCAAGTCATTAGATGGAATGGATTCACTCCTCTCAATTGTTCAGATGCCTTCGGGTGTACCTGTTGCAACGGTCGCAATTAATGGAGCAAAAAATGCAGCTTTGCTAGCCATTCAAATCATTGGGTTGTCAGATGAAAAAATTCAGGCTAAACTGATTAGTTATAAAAAACAAATTGAAATTGAATCTATAAAGAAGAATGATAATATGAAATTATTATAATTGTTTAATAGCTGATTAATTTTAGGGGATTTGATTGAGGAGTTACGATCACAGTAACTTAAGAATATAGACACACGCTATTGTTTTATTAAATATTTTTATTTATTGTGAAATGTATTTTTCGAAAAATTAAAAAAAAGTATTTCGATTATAATAACATAGTTTGTTTCACTAATTAACTAACATTCAATCATTTCAGGAGTTCGTATGAAAAAAATTACACGGTTCATTCTTCCAATATTTGTTCTTCTTTATTTCACGGTAAATGCACAGGACTTTCAGGCAGATCCAAATGGTCCATACCAGTCCTCAAGTCCGGACCTTGTTGAAGTTGAAGTACATTATGATGGTGATAATACAAGCGGAGTTGGTGCACCCGACGCAAACTTTATTATAGCTGCCAGATTCACACAGACACAGCTTGGTGCATATGTAAACAAAGGAATTACAAAATTACGTATTTTTATACGTGATGCAACGGTAGGTAATACTGGAACTATAAAATTTTATGCAGCGGGCACTTCTTCAATACCGGGTGCTGAAATTTATTCGGAAGATGTTACTACAGTTCCACTTGCCTGGAATGAATATAATCTTACACCATTTGTAGTTGTGCCAAACACTGATCTTTGGGTTGGTTTCCAGGCTACAGCGGGTCCAACCGGTGCTCAGTTCTGGGGCGGAACCGATGCAGGATTGAATCATCCTGATGGTCAGTTTATATTTTTTAATGGTGCATGGGCTACATTAATCGCATTAAATCCTGCACTAACATTTAACTGGAACATCAGAGCAGTAGTTGACACAGAAGTTCCTGTGGAATTAACATCATTCACTGCACAGTCTAATGGAACCAGTGTTTTATTAAACTGGTCAACTGCAACTGAAGTAAATAATCACGGCTTTGAAGTTCAACGCAGCAACGGTGCAGATTTTGTAACTGTTGCATTTATACAAGGAAACGGAACAACAACCGAGGCTATTGATTATACTTATGTGGATAATAATCTTTCTTCCGGAACATATTCCTACAGATTGAAACAAATTGACTTTAACGGTGTGTTTGAATATTCAGACATGGTTGAAGTTGATGTTTCAGGTTTATCTGAATATACTTTGCTTCAAAATTATCCGAATCCTTTTAATCCTTCAACAAAAATTAGTTTTAATCTGATTGTAGACTCAAAAGTTACTCTAAAAATCTTTGATCTGTTAGGTCAGGAAGTTGTTACTTTAGTTAATCAGGATTTGTCTGCAGGACTACAGGAAATTAATTTTGATGCATCAGGTTTTAATAGCGGAATTTATTTTTACAGAATTGAAGCCGCAGGTATTGACGGACAAAACTTCACATCTACAAGAAAGATGTTACTGACAAAATAAAAAATCATTTTAGTTTCAATTTGAGTTTGATTAAAATCGTGTATAATTAGCCGGATAATAATTGCTTCGTAATTACAATTATTATCCGGTTTTTTTTTTACAAAATATATAAAATAGACAACTGAAAAATTGTTTTTTCTTAAAAAAAACTTGACAAAAATTATTTAATTACCTAAAATTCGATGTGAATTCGTTAACTAATTCTTATTCACTCACTTTATCATCTTTCGGGAGGTTCATATGTTCAAAAGACTTTCTATTCTATCACTTCTTCTCATAGTTCTCTTTCAGTTTTCTGGTCTTGCTCAGTTCAGATCTACGGATGTAAGTACTGATATTCAAAAAGATTACAGACCTTCATTCGATATGACAGAAGCACTATGGGACGTTCAGTTTAATTATGATGCAACCGCAGTAACCGGCGCTGCAGGAAATGCAGGTGCAGTTTACATTGAAGACCTTGAGGAATTCTGGACATCACGCTGGGCATCTAACATCAATCATAGGTGGACATCATCCGGTACACTAATAGAGCAGTTTACAGTAACAGGAGTAACCGGTGTAAGAGCATTCACTTATGATGGAACTTTTGTATATGCAGGTCAAAATACTACAACCATCGCCATAATAGATCCGGTCACAAGAATGATGGTTGGTTCAATCACAGCACCACAAACTGTAAGATATCTTACCTACGATCCAACAGCAAATGGAGGAGCAGGAGGATTATGGCTTGGTAACTTTTCAACAAATCTTCAGTTGATCAGTATGACAGGTACAGTACTTACTACACATCCATATGCAAGCTTGGGAGTAACATCAATCTATGGAGCAGCGTGGGATGGATATTCAGCAGGTGGCCCATTCTTATGGTTATGGGGTCAGGGTGCTGGTGCAGGATCTCCACAATGGATTGTTCAGATTGACCCAGTAACCGGTTTACCAACTGGTGTAACTCATGATGTTTTAACCGACATTGGAGTTGGTAATGTTAGTGCTATTGCAGGTGGTTTATTTATTTCTGAAGGATTAGTATCAGGATTCGCTACTTTAGGTGGATTACTTCAAGGTACCCCTGATAGACTTTTTGGATATGAATTAACACCTACTGGTCCTCCTTGTCCGATTGATCCGGCTTCAAATCCAACGCCAGCTAGTGGAGCTACGGGAGTTTCAATAAATCCAGGCAATGCTACATGGACAAACGGTGCTGGTGCTACTACAATTGAAGTTCTGTTTGGTGAAGTTGGTAATTTAACCCAGGTTTATTCTGGAGCACCCATCACTTCGTTAGCAATTCCAGGTCCGTTGGAATATGCAACATCTTATGGATGGCGTGTAATTGGTCATAATGATACTTGCCAGGTAGCCGGACCGGTTTGGACATTCACTACTATGGATAATCCACTTCTGGTTGCAGAGATTGATACAGTTTATCCGCAAAACGTTGCGTTCTGGACTGGTTCAACCGACGGTGCTAACAAAACAGATGGCGAAGTAAGAGGATTCAATACCGAGGATGGCTGGTTTATGTTTGATATCAGCAACATAATTAATAATGGAACTATTATTGACTCGGTTCATTTCTATGGATATGTAAACGCTACCAACTGGCCTTATTGGAGTGCAACGCCATTGCCGGGACTTAATCCTCTAACAGCTACAGCTTCTGAGTTGAAAACAGCTATTCAGGCAAACTCTGCTACTGGTGTAGCATATGTATTTTCAAATGAAGCTTCAGGCTTTACCACCGGTGCAAAAATGTACTCAATGGGCACCAGCGCAAATGATGATATGGAAGCTGCATTATCACAGGGATGGTTTGCAATGGGTATGGATTCTCGTGATAATAGTGCAACATATTTCATCAATTGGGATGGCTGGAGTCAGACAAACGCTCCTTACCTTGTCGTATTTTATCGTTGGGTAATTCCAGTTGAACTGACTTCTTTTACAGCCGCATCAGTTGACAACAAAGTTACACTTAACTGGAGCACAGCTTCAGAAATAAATAACAACGGCTTTGAAGTTGAAAGAGATATGGGTAATGGTTTTACTGCAATTGGATTCGTTCAAGGTAACGGAACCACAACAGAAGTTCAAACCTATACTTTTGTTGATGACAATTTAGCTGCAGGCTCATATTCTTACAGACTAAAGCAAGTTGATTTTGACGGTACATTTGAATACTCAGATGTTGTGGAAGTTGATGTTCTTGCTCCTAAAGAATTTGCATTGAATCAAAACTTCCCGAATCCATTCAACCCTTCAACAATAATTACTTTCAGTTTGGCAACAGACTCAAAAGTTAGTTTGAAAGTATTTGATGTGCTCGGTCAGGAAGTAATAACAATAGTAAATAACAATTTAAGCGCAGGTGCACACGAATATAGTTTTGATGCATCAAGCTTTAATAGTGGCGTTTACTTCTATAGAATAGAAGCAAGCGGAGTTAATGGTCAGAGCTTCACTTCAGTTAAGAAGATGATTCTAACAAAATAATTTTTGTTAATTCAAAATTAATTACCAGCCGGTCAAGAATCTTGATCGGCTGCTTTTTTTTAAACGAATTCAATCTGTAAGTAAATCTCTTTTAATAATTGGCATAAGAGTTAGAGCGGATATTCCCCGGCAATTCGTTAATAATTGATTGATATTAATTGAAAATTAATTGAAAGCAATTTTTTAATAAAAAATAAATTTGTAATATTGAAATGCGATTTTTGTGTTTCTGATATTCTACCCACTTCCAGATAATTAGTGAGGTTAATGATGAAATATGGTTTTGCTTTTTTCCTTAGTTTATTCTTAATATTAAGCATACTTACATTTACATATGCCGGGTCTATACCGGAAACATTCAGTTACAGATTAAAGCAATTAGATTTCGCGGAGACTTATGAATACTCAAGCATAATTGAGGTTAACGTTTTTACTCCAAAAGAATTTGGCCTGAATCAAATCTTCTCAATTCCATTCAATCCATCAACAAAAATTTCATTCAGTCTTCCAATTGAATCCAGGATAGATCTGAAGATTTTTGATGTTCTTGCACAGGAAGTAGTGACTATAGTTAATCAGAATTTAATTGCCGGATTGCATGAATTAAACTTTGATTCGGATGGCATAAACTGCAGCGTATACCTTTACAGAATAGAAGCATCGGACATTGATGGTCAGAGGTTCCCGTCCATTAAGAAAATGATATTAAAGAAGTGGTAAAGATAGATCACAACGATATTGCGAAATAGTTGAGTCCCGGCTTAAGTCGTGACTTTTTATATCAAAATCAAAACGATTAATTACGAACTTTTAGTTTGAAGTTACTATATGGAATTAAATTATTGATTCTAAATTTCTGAAGAATTTTCACCTGGTTTTAACGAAAATTGATAAATAATTATTTATGTCGTTTTATTTAGCGCCATAATAATCATTAAATAATCAAATCATATTCATTAACATCACAGGAGGTTCATTATGCAGAACAGACTGACGTTCTTAATAGTCGTTCTTTTATCTCTTTCCAATATTGCAATTGCGCAATATACTGAGAAAAGCCCCGATCAGGGTGCTGAAGAAAAGCTGCCTTTTCAAAATATTGAGGCATTGTGGGATGTACAATTCAATTATGATGCAACCGCAGTAACCGGCGCTGCAGGAAATGCAGGTGCTATTTATATTCCTGATCTCAATGAATTCTGGACATCACGCTGGGCATCTAACATCAATCATAGGTGGACATCATCCGGTACACTAATAGAGCAGTTTACAGTAACAGGAGTAACCGGTGTAAGA
>JAWOIK010000100.1:0-11178 GCA_046484705.1 Ignavibacteriaceae bacterium
GGCGAATACGGCGATGCCCTGGATCCGCTCGGCCAGGGTTTTCAACGACTTTGTGAGTTTGCAGTTCCGGGAATCCGTGAACGAAAATGGCATCACGCAACTTTAACACAATTTGTTTCACCGATTGTAGCTGGAAAAATTCTCGGACTGAACGTTGATCAGATGGTTAATGCAATAGGAATAAGCGGAAGTCATAATCATACAATAGGCTGTCCGACTGCTGGTAAACTTACAATGATGAAAAACACTGTCGACCCAATGGCAACACAGTCGGGTGTTTTTGCTGCATTAATGGCTCAGCGTGGATTTTCTGGAACTGAAGCAGTATTTGAAGGCAAAGAAGGCTTTATGGATTGCTTCCTGGGTTACAATGTTAAAGATCAAAAAGTTGAATCAGTTAGCATGAAAGGTAGAGACGGAGTTTCTGAATGGAAGTGGAATATTGAAAAACTTATAGGCGGACTTGGCGAATCATATAAAATTCTTGAATGCAGTATGAAAGCATTTCCTACTGAAGCTTTGACCCATACTCATTTGTCAGCTACACTTAAAGTCGTTACAACAAATAACATATCATATGATCAGATCGAAACTGTTACTCTTACTACACTGGCTCAGGCTTACGATATTCTTTTTGATCCTCATAAATACAGACCTGAATCAAGAGAGACTGCTGATCACTCATTACCATATTGCATTGCTGCAGCACAGGTTGATCATAAGGTTACAACACAGTCATTCTCTGATGAAAGATTAAGAGATCCGAGAATATGGGAAGTTATAGATAGAATAAAAGGTGAGCCGTCAATCGAATTTGAAAAGATGTTTCCCGCAAAACAGCCGAGTAAAGTTGTTGTAAGAACAAAGGACGGCAGAGAATTTTCAGAATACCTTGAATATCCTAAGGGAGATCCGCGTGAACCTATGACTTTGGAGGATCTTGATAATAAATTTGATGCGTTGTCATCTCAGTTATTTGTTGCAGGAAGAAGAAAAGAGATTAAAGAAGCTATCTTCAATGCTGAACTTATGACAGCACGGGAGTTTATGAAGAAGATGATTATTTAATTTATAGTTTTTGTGGAGGAAATGACACAAACTTATAATTCATAAATGGTTTTGTCGATTCTCTCTTACAACTGAAATTTTAGAAGAGTATAAATATGAAACAAAAGTTAAGAAAAAGCACAGCCGGCAAACACGGCGATTCAGTTCGCTCTGATTGTTACTTTGAAATTCATACCAGAGAATCCGGTGGTATTAAGTTGGATATCAAAAGTAAAGTTCATTCGATGTATGGAGAATCAATTAGAGATATGATTCTTGTAATGAGTGAATTTTTCGAACTGAAAAACGTAAAAATAATGCTTGAAGATTACGGGGCTCTTCCATTCGTTCTTTCCGCCAGATTTGAGCTTGCTGTAAAAAGATTATTCCCGGAAATTAATAAAGAGTATTTGCTGCCTTTCAATGTTCCGGTTAGTAACATGGGTGCAAATACCCTTTACGTTTCTCAAAAAGATCGGTTAAGGAGAAGCAGACTTTATCTGCCGGGGAATGAACCAAAGTTTTTTGTTAACGCAGGACTCCATTCACCCGACGGAATTATTCTTGATCTTGAAGATAGCGTTGCAGCTTCTGAAAAAGATGCTGCGCAGCTTCTTGTCAGAAACGCTCTCAGGTCGGTAGATTTTTATGGTGCTGAAAGAATGGTGCGTATTAATCAGCTGCCAAAAGGACTTAATGATTTAAAATATATTGTTCCGCACAATGTGAATGTAATACTAATTCCTAAATGTGAATCTATTGCACAGATACATCAGATAGAAGAAGAGATTGAGAAAATGAGAGCCGAGTTCGAAATGGATAATGAAATTTATTTTATGCCGATAATTGAATCTGCTCTTGGAGTAATTAAAGCACATGAAATAGCTACAGCTTCTAAAAATAATTGTGCACTTGCAATAGGACTTGAAGATTACACAGCCGACATCGGAACACAAAGAACAAATGAAGGTGGTGAAAGTATTTTTGCAAGACAAATGATAGTCAATGCTGCAAAAGCTGCGGGCATTCAGGCAATAGATACAGTCTTTTCAGATGTTTCAGATATGGATGCATTAAGACAGAGTGTTATTGAAGCTAAGACTCTTGGCTTTGAGGGAAAAGGCTGTATCCATCCCAGACAAATTAAAGTAGTTCACGAAGCTTTTGCACCGACATCAGATGAAATTGAAAAAGCTAAAAAAATAGTTCTGGCATTCGAAGATGCGGAGAAAAAAGGTTTGGGCGTAGTTTCTCTCGGAAGTAAAATGATCGATCCGCCAGTGGTAAAACGAGCGGTTAAGACTATTGATCTTGCAATAAATAATGGTATTTTAAATAAAAATTGGAAATCACAATAGAACACGGATGGCACGGATCAAACGGACTATCACGGATCAGATCAGTTCAAATCCGTCTAATCAGTTAAATCAGTGTTCCATTTCCCAAAGGATTATATATGAAATTAATTAAAAACGCAGCAGGAAGATTTGTCCCAACAGAAGTAAACGGACAAGAACAAATTCCATTTAAAGGCGTTGATAAATACAAACCGAACGGAGTAAAAGCAAAACCTCCGATTCGTTCCTGTATGGATTATCCTAAGGATGGAAATAAAGTTGTAAAAGATTTAAAGACAGCTTTAAAGAAAGCCGGATTAAAAGATGGAATGACGATTTCAACTCATCATCATTTGAGAAACGGAGATGCTGTTACCAATATTCTTTTTGATACTATAAAAGAAATGGGTGTGAAAAATGTCCGCTGGTTTCCCACAGCATCCTTTCCGGTTCATTCGCACTTAATCAAATATCTTGAAGACGGAACAATTCATCATATAGAAGGAAGTATGAATGGTCCACTTGGTAAATTTACTTCTGAAGGAAAGATGAAAGGTATTGGCGTACTTCGTTCACATGGAGGAAGATATGCAGCAATTCAGGATGGCGAGGTACACATTGATATAGCAGTGATCCTTGCACCAACATCTGATCCATTTGGAAATGCAACCGGTGATCGTGGTAAATCTGCCTGCGGATTAATTGGGTTTGCACTTGCAGATTCTGAATATGCTGATAAGGTAATAATTGTTACCGATAATCTTGTTCCATTTCCTTGTGTTCCCTGGCAAATACAGGGCAATAATGTTGATTATGTTGTTGAAGTTGAATCACTTGGTGATCCGAAGAAAATTGTTTCGGGCACAACAGAAGTAACAAAGTCACCGGATCGATTATTGATCGCAGAGTATGTTGCAGATTTTATTGATGCAGCAGGAATAATGAGAGATGGTTTTTCACTTCAGGCTGGTGCGGGGGGAACAAACTTAGCATTCGTTCTTTTCTTAAAAGAAAAAATGAAAGCTAAAGGTGTCAAAGCTCGTTTTATGCGGGGTGGGAGCACAAAGTACCTTGTTGAAATGCTTGAGGAAGGATTGACTGATTATATACTAGATGGACAAACCTTCGATCTTGAAGGTGTAAGAAGTATGAGAGAAAATTCAAACCATGTTAACACCTCACCTTTTACAAGTTACAATTTTCATGGCAAAGGAAATTTTGCTTCAATGGTTGATGTGGCTGTACTTGGAGCAACTGAAGTTGATGTAAAGTTTAATGCGAACGTAGTAACACACTCTGATGGATATTTATTGCATGGTATCGGCGGCTGGCAGAATTGTCTTTATTCAAAATGTACAATACTTGCAATCCCGTCATTCAGAGACCGCATTCCGGTTGTGGTTGATGAAGTTACAACTATATGCGGACCAGGAGAGATGATTGATGTTATTATCACGGAAAGAGGTATTGCAATCAATCCATTAAGAAAAGATTTGATAAGTGCGGTTAAAAATTCCGGTTTACCCGTTAAACCGATTAAGCAAATAAAAAAAGAAGTTGATGAAATTTGTGGCGGTGCCCCTGCAAAACCGAAAATTAATAAGAATGAGGTGGTTGCAATAATAAAGTGGGTTGATGGAACAGTATTGGACTCAGTTTTTAAATTAGAGGCCGGCTGATCATTAACAATTTAAAATAATAATTTCTTCGAACAACAAAAATTCTTTAATCAAAGATTTCCTGGTTTAAATTTGTTTAACCCGCCGCCGGAAGTAGTTATCCATAATACTCCATCTTCATCCATTACAGTTGCAGTTATCCTGTTTGACGATAATAAAGAATTTGAAATTGTATAAAACTTGGAATTATTTGAAGCATCATATTTTAACAAGCCATCATAAGAACTGATCCACTTATTATTGAGATTATCGGTCGTAATATGATTAACAGCAACATTTACAGAACCGAAAACAAAACTGGTAAATGAACTTCCATTAAAATATGAAACCCCGCTTCTCCGGTTACTATCCGGTGTATGAGTAAACCAAATATTACCCAGAATATCGGACTCTGCTGATGAAACATTAATTGATGGATATAAATAAATACTATCGGGGAAATGAGTGAGGATTTCATTTTCCATTGAATAAATTCCATCTCTACTCGTTCCAATCCAGATCGTATTATTTACAATCTTGGTATCAAGCACCCATAAACTCGATTGCGGATTATTATACCGGGTCCAGTTAGCGCCGTCAAATTTAAATAATCCTGCAGAACAGCCGATCCATGCATTTCCTGTCTGGTCAAATTCCACGGAGTTGATCTGGTTTGCGGTTAGTCCGGAATTATTCATATCATAAACAATCCATGATGTACCATCAAAAACAGCTAATCCTGCAGTCGTACCAACCCAGATTTTATTATCCGGTGCAATCGTTACAGAGTTAACAATGTTGCTCGGAATTCCAGAATTAATTGTTGAGTAACTGGTAAAATTAACTTCATCGTACTTTATCAATCCTTTATCCGTGGAACCAACCCATTTTATATTGTTGCCATCAATATCAATGGTTGTTAATGAGTTTGATGGAATTGATGAATTGAATGTCTGGAAATCAACCCATTCTGAAGTATCTCTTAATGCAGTTGAGTAGCTGGTGACGGTACTGCTTTGTACATTAACCTCAAGTACAGCATCCCGATGATTTTGCAATTTTATTTTCACAATATATTCTCCGGGTAGTATTCCTTCAATTGTATCCGGCGTTATTGCCATTAATAATGAATCGTTAAGAAATATATTTCCACCCGGGGGTATAGAAAAGAGTGATAGTTTACCATACATCGAAGGATTATTAAGATAGTCAATAAAGATTTCTTGTTTTTCTTCGATGTATATTGTAACAACGACACTTGTATCCTTAAAGTATTTCTTCTTAAGTGTAATTTCATATGTTCCATCGTCAAGAAAAGTAAGGCTATCCGGTGTATACCTGCCGGTATTTTTCCCATTAAGAAAGATCAGGTAATTTCCCGGATCGGACGAAACAACCAATTTACCTTTTGATGGTTCCGATTCAACCGGTGATCGGGAAACTTCTTTATCGCAGCTGATAAAAATTAAACTGATTAGGAATGATAAAAATATTACGAATATTATTTCTGATCTTACTGATTTAGTTCCGGATGATATGTTCATTGATCTATAAATTCTCATATATAAAATGATAACCGAATGATTGTATAAATGCCGCCTGGAATCTCAACCTGTCCAGGTCTTTATTAATGTAGGAACCAAAAATTCCAAGTCCTCCTTCAACATTTGAATAATCGTTTTCATTTACACGCACCGTTAAATCTTCAAATGATTGACTGGTGGATGAAACATAACGCGTCAGGTTTTCATCAAAGATGGATAGAGTAAAAATCAGTTTTTCATAAACTGTTATTTGCGCATTTTCATCAAATAACTCAGGCAGTTTCTCCAGAGTTCTGCTCACAGTTTCCATGTTGTAGATCCTGACCAGGTTATTAGATGGAGATGGATAAACAGCTTTTTCAACACCATCAACCACTGAATATGAAACTGGTATTTCAGTTTTATAATGTGTCACATTATTATCAATACTTACTGAATACCGGAAGTATAGTTTTGGCAGATAGAATGCTCCGCTGTTTCCATTACCCCAGTAAATATTAATTAAATTCCCTGAAACAGGAGGTATAAGCACACTGCTTTGAGTACTAAAAATTACATCTTTCGGCGTAAATGATTCGGCTCTTAATCTTCTTCCATTTTGTAAAAGCACTTCTATTTCAATTGGTTTATTAAAACCGACTTTGAACCTTTCAGTGAAATAAAAAGTAAATGGTGTTGTATACCTGGAAGAATCAGTGCGAACTACACTTGTATCCTTTAGAACATAAACAGAATCTTCGTACCAAATTCTCACATCAGCGAATTGAATTGAAGGGTCGTTTGTATTATCATCCGGATTCAGTGTACCTGTGAAATAACTTGAAGATAGAGTTGCTGTCTGAAAAGTTGTATCACCTCTTAAAATACAGGTCAATACATATTTTTCACTGAATTCGCCAAAAGGACTGAAGTCCTCTTCACAAGAGATGGACAACAACGATGTTATGAACACAATTGAAAATAATATTATTTTTTTCATATCTCTACTCTCACTGTACCGGTTAATAACAGCGGAAGCATATTAACCCTTTTACCTGTGTCACGTTCAAAATAAAATATGTTCTGCCTGTCGTATGCATTTATTAGATTTATACTTAATTCTATATTGGAGAACCAGAGAAGTAATTTCTTAGTTAAACCTATATCCAAACGGTGATATTCGGGTAAGCGCCCAATGTTACGATCTCCCAGTAAAGTATAAGGTGAATAATTACCATTAATTAAATTTAACCCTGAGTTGCCCGTCAGATAAAATTTATCGTAATAACCTAATAGTTGTGTGAATGGGAGTCCTGAAGCAAATGACCAGATAGTACTTCCGATCCATCCGCTGCCGAAATTATATTCTAACGAAATGTTTGCAGTATGACGTGCATCGTACTTGGGATAATAGAGAAAGTTGTCTATCTCTTTGTAAGCCCAGCTCAATGAATATGAAGTTGTAATATTAACCGGTTCTTTGGAAAACTTTGCCATGAACTCGAAACCATAGGATTCACCTTTACCGGAAATCAGATCTGGATCGTATTCAAAATATTTTTTTTCGTTTATTACCGGAAGATTTTGAACGGTCTTATAATACGTTTCAAACTCCGTTGTTAATTCAGAAGTTATATTCCATTCTATACCGCCTCCGTAATTTATTGAGATTGAAGGCTCCAGGTAATTTGGAATAATTATCCATGGTTCAAACACAGATATAATTTCATTCTCATCTGAAACCGTTGTTAATTCCTGGAGGTAAATTCCCCAGGCTCCTTTTAATGCCACATTTGGGAGTATCCTGTAAATTAACTTAATCCGCGGTTCAAGTGCTGCTCCGGTATTCAGGTTAAAACCGGTTATATTGATCCTGCTTCCAATATCTGCCCCGAAGTTTTCTAATTGTAAAAATTTATAGTTACCATAAACTGAAATGTTTCCGGCAAATTTATTGATGTCGGATGAAACACCTAACTGGTTTTCAATAAATAATTTTGAATCTACAGTTTTAATTTTTACACCAGTTACTATTTCATCCTTATTATCAAAAAACACATTAACATCAAATCCTATACTGAAGTCTCTGAATTCATTTTTTCTTGGTTTTAATGTGCTTTGTCTTGGATCCACGTTCCCTTCAAACTGACTGAGGGAAACTCCAAGTCTTGAAAATACCGGCACATCGTAAATCTGGAGCCATTCAAATCCTATTATATTATTTTCCCAGTTAAAACTTTCACGGTTCGGGTCATCGTAGGTCAGATCATCGCCGCTTAAAAAACCAAAGAGGGAGAATTTAGCATTACCGAAAAAATCTTTACTTGAATAATTTGCTTTGAATGCCATGTCGTAAAAATCAACCGGTACAACTTTATCATTCAGAAATTTTTTCAAAATATCATTTGAATGACTTTTTCTTCCGCTTATAAAAAAAGAACCGTTAGGAAGCGGTCCTTCCAACATAGCTTTTGCTGTTAACAAACTCGAGCTGCCTTTAAATCCGAACCTGTTTTTATTTCCGTCTTTTGATAAAATGCTTAATACGGATGAAAGTCTTCCGCCGTACTCGCTTGAAAACCCGCCTTTGTAAAATTCAACACTGTTTATTATTTCCGGATCAACCACACTAAATAAACCCAGCGAATGAAATGGATTATATATAGCAACTCCGTTCAGTAATACCAGGTTCTGATCGCTTGTTCCTCCGCGAACATAATAACGTGCAGAAACATCACCTGTGGATCTTACTCCGGGGAGATATTGCAGTGAACGCATAACATCGGTTTCCACACCTTTGGGCATTATTTCCAGTTGCTTGATTGAAATACGTTCCAATCCAAGATCAATAGAATTTTTTTCAATAATCTTATCACCAATTTTTTCAATTGTCTGAAGCTCAATACTCAAAGGAACAAGTTTAACATCCGCATTTGTTAGTTGGTCGGGTTTTATAAAGACTTCAAACTCTTGTGTTTTAAAACCGACATATGAAACAGTTACAGTGTATTGTTTATTTGCCGGGATTGCATTAATAAGATAGAGTCCGCGGTCGTTAGTTGAAGTGCCTGTATTCAGTTCACGGATAAAAATGTTACAAAAAGCAAGTGCTTCGCCGCTTGTTGAATCCGTGACAATTCCCCTGAGTCTTCCGAAGTCCTGAGAATATAAATTTATTGTTAAAAGTAATATGAGAACCGGTAATACGAGTTTATGAATGTATGTCATATATGTATAATATTAAAAAACGGACGCAATATAGGTTATTTCATATTTAATTAACACACTTAATTTATCCATTATAATTTTTGATTTTAATCCATGAGATTAATTACTATAATTATTGAAAGAACTTTTTGCAATCAATTGTATAAATGATAATCTTTGCGGGCAGAAATTTTTTTTTGGCGCCGGTTAACAGTTCAATACCCAACTCCGTCAGGTCCGGAAGGAAGCAGCGGTAAGTATCTGGATTGTGTAACTGTGCGCCTTTTTTGTTTTAATACGTTTTAAATATTTCGGGTGGAATTAAATAGATGAGTTCTCCCTTTGAAAACTTAGCCGAACCATTGAACCTTATTTTACAAATAGCCGCAGGTGGAAAATGAAGTACGCAGCCATTGTTTGAAATAAAATTTGAAACATGCTCTGAAAGATCAGGTTGATGACCAATGCAGGCTATGTTCTCATAATTATATGAATTTAATATTTCTATTAAATCGTTTGTGTTTGCTCCGGCAGCCAGGTTGTTATCGATAAAAATTTCATTTTTATAATCGCTGTTATTTGCAATTATATTCGCAGTTTCCACAGCTCTAAGCAGGGGTGAACAGAGGATGATATCAAATTTCGGAATAATCCTTTTCCAATAAGTTACGGCTGACATCAGCACTTCTTTACCTTCGGCTGTCAGTTCCCGGTCGAAATCTTTTTTTTGTGGAGAAATTTTTTCCGCAATACTATGTCTTATTAAATATAAGTTCATAATCAAATATTATAATTAACATTAATTACAGTAATTAAATGGTGAAAATCCATCAGGTCTTTACTTAGTGTTAATCCGGATTTGGAATTCATTTTATTATCCATCTCATCTTTTGATTCGAATTGTACCTCACAGTAGTAGCTAAACTTCTGGTCGATCAGCAGATTACTTTCAACTTCTGCTAATAATATCTCTCTGCCTGTTAGTTCCGATAGTAATTTTAGCGTTCTGGTTCTGAAATGTTTCAGTATTTTTTCATCTATCGGTTTATGAATAAAAAAAAGAATTTTATACATCAGCAATTAATTTTAAATGAATTAAGAATATTTTCATAAATTTCTGAATTATGCTCGTAAGTATACTTTGGTGCTTCAAGAATTAAAAGAAATTTTATTGTGCCACAAGTGTATTCATAAAACTGTATTAATAATCTGCCGGATTCCATTTTATCAGAATATCTTATTGGATGCGAATATGTATCACTATTTGTCAGTTCGTATTCCAGGTAATTCCCGGCTGGATTATCAGCAGGCAGTTTTAATATTGAAATACTAACACCAAGTTTCTCATTTCTGAATTTACTGCCTGTTAATTCAGTTGAAAGGTATTTTGTAAATGTAAAATTTTTAAACTCTCGCCAATCTTCAGAAAGAGATATTGTGAATTCACTATTAGAAATAAATTCATTCTTATTATCTATTTCATCACCGCTAACAATTTTACGAAATGAAATTGCATCCGTTATTTCCGTAATATCGAGTCTGTTATCATAACTCGCTATTTGAATTAATGCAAAATTTTTCAAATGATCTGCAGTGCTTATATACTCTTCACTGAAACTGTCATAAGTAAATTTATCATTTTTATGCCGGAAAGTCCGATCATCATTTACAGTATAATTCAGTATTAATTCCTGTTGTGTGAACGATATAATTGAAGATGAAATATCAATGGCTCCGAATGAAAAACCTGTGATAGATCGAAACCTGAGTTTAACTGAACTGGGATTCATCTCGTACAATGAAGTACGCTGCAGATTAAATGTGTCCCTTGATTTGAATGATTCAACAGTTATAAAAAAATGTGTGTTATTAATAAACTGAAATCCGCTGTTAATATTTCCATTAAGTGAATTATCCTTCAGCAGGATATTCATATTCCTGTCCATCACAGCGAAAGTATTGAATGCGGGATTAGAGGACTCCAACAGCATTGTATAGAGTACTTCGGATTCACTTAGCACAAGGCTGTCAATTGTAAGATTGTTTACTTCTATTAAACCGGGATCAATATTATTAAATATTATTTCTATCATTGCCGCATCGGTGCTATCATTATTCAGGTATGAATTTATAAAACTGCTTAATTTACTTCCGTTAAATTGAAAAGAGTTTATCTTTCCCTCATCGCATCCTGGGATATGGTATGCAATGAACAACATTATTAAGAATCTTCCTGTTAAAAATTTCATAACTTTCTTTTTATAATTACAATCAAAATATAATATTTATTTTTGATTTTTAGTTAGTGCAGTTTATATTCACCACGGTTCTAAACAAATCTTTGAGAATTTAACATATAAAGTTTTGAAAAGATTTTATTATTTATTCATTTTAATTGCAGTTCTC
>JAWOIK010000139.1:0-8208 GCA_046484705.1 Ignavibacteriaceae bacterium
AATTCCGTCATCTGATCTTAGTCCGTTAAACTGACCTGAATTGACCATAGTACCAACCTCAACAAAAGCTTGTTCCAGTTCATCAGATTCATTTGTTCCATCTTTAAGTATCACTTTTCTGATTTCAAGATTGAATTTCTTAGCAAACTCAAAATCACGTTCATCATGTCCCGGCACAGCCATAACGCAGCCGGTTCCGTAAGTTATAAGAGCATAGTCGGCAATCCATACCGGAACTTTTTCATTATTCATTGGATTAATTGCATAAGCACCGGTTGGGACACCTGTTTTTTCTTTAACTGTAGAAGTTCGTTCAATCTCGGTTAATGATTTAACTGATTCACGATACTTATTAACACTTTCTTTATACTCGTCCGTAGTTATTTTATCAACAAGAGGATGTTCAGGCGCAAGTACAACATAAGTAACACCGAATAATGTATCCGGACGGGTTGTAAAAACTTTTATTTCATTATCACTTCCATCCACTTTAAAAGTTACTTCAGCACCTTCACTTTTGCCAATCCAGTTACGCTGCATTAGCTTTGTTTTTTCAGGCCATTGAATCTTATCTAATCCTTGCAGTAATTCTTCAGTGTAATCGGTTATCTTAAAAAACCATTGATAAAGGTTTTTCTGAATAACCTGTGTGCCGCATCTTTCACAGGTACCGTCATTAAGAACCTGTTCATTTGCAAGAACAGTTTGATCAGTCGGGCACCAGTTAACCGGGGCATTCTTTCTGTATGCAAGTCCTTTTTTATAAAGCTGCAGAAATATCCACTGATTCCATTTGTAATATTCAGGATCGCAAGTCATCAGTTCAGCATCCCAATCATACATACATCCCATTCTCTTAAGCTGTTCGCGAATATCTTCTATGTTTTTCATCGTGCTGTCATAAGGATGAATACCTGTTTTGATAGCATAGTTTTCGGCGGGTAAGCCAAACGAATCGTATCCCATCGGCTCAAACACATTATATCCGCATAATCTTTTGAAACGTGCCCAACTGTCGGTCGGACCGTAATTATACCAGTGACCTATATGAAGTTTTGCACCGGAAGGATAAATAAACATTACAAGTGTATAAAGTTTTTTTTCAAGGTTGTTAAAATCAGTTTTATAAGTTTGATTTTCTTCCCAGAATTTCTGCCATTTTGATTCTATTTCTGCATAAGGATATCGCATATATCTTAATAGTATTGTTGAAAATTGAAGCCAAATTTAGCCATTTGGAAAGGGAATTCAAATTGGATTATCTGGTACTGAAGCGTCATCTTAAATATCAGCGAAGATCAATTTGTTCTTTACATTTATCACATAATTTGATTTTTCTATTCGCTAAATTTGAGCTACATATTAATTTAAAGATTATAAGGTACTTCAATGGATAAAAACATAATCAAACAATTCTTAACAAGAATCGAGTTGTTTAAAGGATTATCTGAAAAAAAGCTAGATGTAATAACTGAAAAAATTAATGTAGAATATCATAAAGCCGGAACAATGATCTTCAACGAAAATAACATCCGCCAGAATTTGTACATCATTTACGATGGTGAAGTTGAATTATTCAAACGTACACCTTACGGAGTAGAAAAACGTCTTTCAATTTTCGGTAAGTATGATTTCCTTGGTGAAGGTGCTTTAATGGACGATTCACCGCATTCAACTTCTGCAAGAACTACAATTGACACAACTACTATTGCTCTTTCACGTGAAAAATTTAAAGAACTTATACGGGAACAAAGCGATACTGCCCTTGATATTCTGGCTAAAATTGCACAGGTAATATCACGCAGAATGAGTTCTGCAAATACAAGAGTTGTAAATCTTGCTGCACAGTATCAATCCGGCAGAACAAGAAGTGAGCACGATCTACTCGGCGACAGGGAAGTGCCTCACGAGTTTTATTATGGTATCCAGACATTACGTGCACTTGAAAATTTTAATATCAGCGGTATCACACTGAACTTTCATTCCGTAATTATTGAGGCGCTTGCTATGGTTAAGATGGCTGCCGCTAAAGCCAATAATGAACTTGGACTTATGTCTAAAACTATTACTGATGCAATTGTTCAGGCTTGTACTGAAATAATAAATGGAAAACTTCACACTCAGTTCGTGGTTGATATGATACAGGGCGGAGCAGGAACTTCAACAAATATGAATGCCAATGAAGTGATTGCAAACCGTGCACTTGAAATTCTTGGTTATGAAAAGGGTGAATATAAATACTGTCATCCGAATAATCATGTTAATTTATCTCAATCTACTAATGATGCATATCCAACGTCTGTTAAAATTGCATTGATGCTTGCGAATGAAAAGCTTATTGAGGTATTGAAAGATTTGATTGAGTCTTTTCGTAAAAAAGGAAAAGAATTTTCGCACGTTATCAAGATGGGAAGAACCCAGCTTCAGGACGCTGTACCAATGACGCTTGGACAGGAGTTTGAAGCTTATGCTGTTACTCTTGCTGAAGAGGTACAAAGATTGGAGCAAAATGCCAAACTATTTCTTGAAGTTAATATGGGTGCAACTGCAATAGGTACAGGCATAAATTCTCATCCGCAATACAGTGAAAAATGTGTTAAGCATCTGAAAGAAATTACGAAGATGGATATAGTTCTTGCTGAGAATCTTGTTGAAGCGACTCAGGATACCGGCGCATTTGTTATGTATTCATCTGCTGTTAAAAGATTGGCTGTAAAACTTTCAAAAATTTGTAATGATCTTCGTCTGCTTTCATCAGGACCACGAACAGGAATTAATGAAATAAACCTGCCTCCAATGCAACCGGGTTCATCCATAATGCCCGGCAAAGTTAATCCTGTTATTCCTGAAGTTGTTAATCAGATAGCATTTAAAGTCATCGGCAATGATCTTGTTGTTACTCTTGCTGCAGAAGGCGGTCAGCTTCAGCTTAATGTTTTTGAACCGGTTATTGTTGAAAGTCTTTTTGAATCTATAGAAATGCTTAAAAATGGTATGATGACATTAAAACAAAAATGTATTGATGGAATAACTGCGAATGAAGATCACTGTAGAACACTTGTTGAAAACAGTATAGGACTTGTAACAGCACTTAATCCTGTTCTTGGTTACGAAACATCAACCCAGCTTGCAAAGGAAGCTCTCGAATCTAATCGTGGAGTTTATGAGTTAGTGCTTGAGAAAAAGTTATTATCAAAATCCGAACTAGATGAGCTTCTTAAACCGGAGAATATGATAAAACCAAAGTAACTTCGTGAAGAGCAAAAGTACTTTCACGAAGCCTCACGAAGAAGGCACGAAGTTCCACTGAGATTTTTAAAGAACGTATCTTTTCAAACCATCTTTTAATCTGGTTACATTAAAGTTCATTAAAAGTCCAAGTTTTTTATGTGCAAATTTCAGGTATGTAAGAACTATTGCTTCGTGAATGGTAGTTAAAGCATCTATTGCTTTGAGTTCGATTATGATTGTATTTTCAACAACTATATCAGCTCTATATCCACATTCAAGTTTAACTTCTTTGTAAACAACAGGAATTGGTTTTTGTCTTTCAATATTCAATCCTGCTTGTATCAGTTCATAAGCGAGGCATTCTTCATAAGCAGATTCTAATAATCCGGATCCAAATTGTTTATGGACTTCAATTGCACTGCCGATGATTTTATTAGAAAGTTCTTGATATATCATACTCCCTCCGTGTTTCTCTGTGACTTCTTTGTGGAACTTCGTGTAAGAATTCCACTTTATTAATATTATCCTTTATAAGGCAAAGAAGAATGATGCAGACTTATTCTCAATTCATCATATGGGTCTCTTATAAAACCCATCGTGTATTCAACTTTTAGTTTATCACCTTTTAGGTCAGTTAGAAAATAATTGCCCATAGCCATAGCAATATTCACTTCGAAAACAAAGCCGATATTTTCAAAACGGATATTCGTCCAGGGATTTATTGCAAAACCTCTGTCCTCAGGAAAATTGGGATTACCACCAATAAAGTATGATTTGGCTGCTTCTTTTGTAAGCCGGAACTGTATAATAGATGCAAGAGTAGGCTTAAATAATACATCGACTAAATCAAAGGCATAAAGTTTATCAAGAAATTCATCCGTTGCTTTTTCACAGGCTGTTCTGTCATTTCTTAAAGTACCGATTTTAACAATTCCATCACCCCACGTTTTTTGAACTTTTTCAATTAATGGTTTTCTTATCATAACATCCTTTTAGATTTATTAATCAGGTTTTCTTATAGAGCAATATAATAAGATGACAGAATAATTTTGAGAATTGTTAATTTAAATCTGAAGCGTATTAACGAATTTAAGGGCAACTTAGTACAGATTAGCTTAATTTTCGGTAGTACTTTTATTTAAAAAATCAGGGCGAAATATGAAATCAGTTTTTAATCAGTTCTTCTATCCGGAATCAATTTGCATCGTGGGGGCATCATCCAAACCTAAAAGTCTTGGTTATGAACTCACCAAATCTGTAAAACAATATGGTTATCAGGGAAAACTTCTGCTTGTTAATCCCAAAGCAGAAGAAATACTCGGATATAATTGCTATCCCGATATAAATTCTGTTGATACTCAAATTGAATTGGCAATTGTTATGGTTCCAAAACAGTTTGCCGAAGAAACCATAACCACTCTGATTAAAAAGAATGTTAGAGCAATAATTTTAATAACTGCCGGATTCAAAGAAACCGGTGAAGCCGGTGCTGAAGCTGAGAAAAGAATTATTCAGCTTATTAAAAATTCTGATGCACGTCTTGTAGGCCCAAATTGCATGGGCATAATCAATACAATTGACTCTATTAAGATGAATGCTACATTTGTTGCAGAGGAACCGAGAGAAGGAAAGATGGCTTTCTGTTCACAAAGCGGTGCAATTGGTGCAGCAGTATTGAATTCATTACGTGAGACTGATATAAAATTTGGACAGTTCATCAGTGTCGGCAACAAAGCTGATGTTAACGAAAATGATTTGCTTGAATACTGGCAAGGCTGTGAAGATGTTGGAGTAATCACTTATTATCTCGAAAGTTTTGTAGATGGTGAAAAATTCATTAAATATTTTATTGATGATAAAATCACAAAACCGGTTATTGTGCTTAAAGGCGGTAGAACATCAAGCGGAATGAAAGCAGCATCATCCCATACAGGAGCACTAGGAAGCAGTGATAAAGTTGTTGATGCAGTTCTCAGCCAGTTCGGAATTCTAAGAGCAGATGATCTTAACGGTATGTTCAACACTGCAAAAGGTTTTGAGGAGTTTCCCGTACCTAAAGGGAATAGAGTTGCAGTTGTTACTAACGCGGGCGGACCAGCTATTCTTACTGTTGATACACTTGAAAAAAATAAACTTGCACTCGCAGAACTATCTGAGGAAACAAAATCAAAATTGAAAGAAATTGTACATCAGGAAGGTAGTGTTAATAATCCGGTTGATCTTCTGCCGGGCGGAACAGCAGAGCAGTTCAAGGCTGTAAATGAATTACTCGTGCAGGATAAAAATGTAGATGCGGTAATCTCTGTTTTTGTTGAACCTATAATGGTAAAAGCACTTCCCGTTATTGAGGGGATAAATGAAATAAAATCAGATAAACCAATTTTCCAGGTTGTAATGCCGCTGCCTGAATTCTGGGATGAGTACAGAAAAGAATCAAAAACCAGACGATCATTATTTAGAAATCCGGAAGATCCCGCAGTTGTTATTGGCAACCTGATTAAACATAGTAATCACGATAGAAAAACGGTAAGAATTACTCAAAAGTCCGTTCAGAATAAAATTGATCTTTCTAATTATTCAGGAAAATTTGTTCCACAAGAAAAAGTTGATGAACTCTGTGAACAATACAATCTTCCTATAATTAAAAATATGATATTGACCTTTGATGAATTGAAAAAATCAGAATTGGATTTTCCTGTTGTAATAAAAGCTGTTGGTGAAAAGATAATTCATAAATCCGATCTTAATGGAGTTGTACTTAACATTAAGAATAAAGAAGATTTAATAAAAGCTGCAGAAGATATGATTAGTAATTTCAAATCAAAAAATATTCAGCTTGATTCATTTCTAATTCAGCCTTTTATAAAAACAAAATTTGAATTGTTAGTCGGTGCATTTCGCGATCATTCATTCGGACCAATGATAATGTTCGGCTCTGGCGGAAAGTATGTGGAATATTTTGAGGATACAGCAATGCGCTCCTGTTATTTATCTGAATATGATATTGATGAAATGATAAATTCGACAAAAATCGGAAAAATAATTCAGGGTGTTAGAGGAGAGCAATCAATTGATATGAATAAACTGAAATCAGCAATAAAATCCTTAGCACAAATGATGCTCGATTATCCTGAAGTAACTGAATGCGATTTGAATCCTTTGCTAGTTTCTGAGGATAACTGGATGTTTGCTGTAGATGTTAGAATTAAAGTTTAGCCTTATTCAATCTTATTTTAACAAGTTCAGATGGATGTTTCTTTGAAGTAAAGAATTGTTTATTTTCGATCTGAATTAAAGGAACTGTTATGAAAAACAAAGAAATTATTTTTATAATTGAAGAATCAGTCGACGGAGGTTACGAGGCAAGAGCAGCGGGATTTTCGATATTTACTCAAGGCGAAACGATTGAAGAGGTTAAGGATAATATTGTAGAAGCAGTACGCTGTCACTTTGATGAAAAAGAAATGCCCTCACTCATTAATCTCAGGTTCCTGAAAGAAGAAGTTATTGCATTATGAAACTGCCACGTGACCTAAGTGCTGATAACCTGATTAAAAAACTTAGCGCACTTGGTTATCAAAAAACCAGACAGGTTGGGAGTCATATAAGGCTAACTCTTCATTCAAAAGGAAAAGATCTTCACATTACAATTCCAAACCACAATCCAATTAAGATCGGAACTCTTAACAGCATTCTAAAAGAAATTTCTAACCAATTAGGAATTACAAAGGAAGATTTACTGAACAAAATCTTTTAAAAACTTATTACTTCATTCTAAAGACCCCAAAACTATGAATAGAAAAAATTTTCTTAAAACAATTTCAACAGCAGCAGTCGGAGCGGGTTTACTTCCCTCATCAGCTGTGACTTCTGCTAAAACAAAATCAAAAAAATCCATAAAAAAACCTCGCCGATTAAAAACCGGTGATACAATTGGACTGGTTGCTCCGGGCAGCTATATAAGTGAATCTGAATTGAAAGATTCCATTAAGATTTTGGAAGAACTTGGTTTCAAAGTCGTTTACACAGAAAAAATTCTTCATCAAAATGGGTACTTCTCGGGTACGGATGAACAGCGTGCAGAAGATTTAACCGGAATGTTTGCAAGAGATGATGTAGATGGGATTGTTTGTGCGCGCGGCGGTTATGGCTGTGCAAGAATCCTTCCTTTGCTCGATTATAATGTTATAGAGGATAACCCTAAAGTGCTTATTGGTTATAGCGATATAACTGCACTTCATTACGGTATATTTAAAAAGACCGGGTTGATAACTTTTCACGGACCTGTTTCAATTTCAACTTTTAATGAGTTCTCTATATACAACTTTAGAAAAGTTTTGATGAATCCCTCTAACGAAATTGTACTTGAAAATTCCAATAGCGGTGAGGATGAAAATCCTTATGGCGTTGTCTCAATAGCTGAAGGAAAGAAGAAAGGAAAACTTATAGGCGGCAATCTTTCAATCGCAGTTTCTTTAATCGGGACGGAGTTTGATGTTGATTACTATGATGCAATTATTTACCTGGAAGAAATCGGTGAAGAACCATACCGGATTGACAGGATGCTTACTCAAATGAAACAGGCGGGAAAAATTGAAGATGCAAATGGAATCGCAATGGGCATATTTCGTAAATGCGAACCAAAAGAAAAAGATCCCTCATTTTCTAAATCATTCTCGCTAATGCAGGTTTTACAGGACAATTTAGGTAATCTTAATTTTCCTGTTGTGTACGGAATGTCTTTCGGGCATATAAAAGATAAATTCACTATTCCATTCGGAATTGAAGCCGAACTGGATTCTGGAAAGCAGACAATTTCTCTACTTGAATCAGCTGTAACATAAAAGTATTTTAAATTATGAACCTAACTGCAATTAGAGTTTACACGAATTACCACCAAAATTCTAAAGTGTTAATTAGTGAAAATTAGTGTAATTAGTGGCAGTACTTTTTTATTCTAAATAACCCGAGGCATAT
>JAWOIK010000171.1:0-30000 GCA_046484705.1 Ignavibacteriaceae bacterium
TATTCCCACAAAAGTTGCTTTGAACAAAGTTGAAAGTTCATCGAACCGTGAAGCGGCGAACCATGTCCGGTACATTCCCACGAAAGTAAAAATTATAAGCCAGTAAAAATAAATTGCAAACATTGGCAGGTATAGTTCCGGCATAATGACAAGATCGAACAAACCGGATTCAACACGGAAAGCGAAGAAGATAATTAATGCCAGGTTTATGGTAATAAAATCTGTAAGGAGGATTAGTATTTTTTCTAATTTTCTTAACATGTTTACCGTGGAGTGGATTCCCAGCTTGAAGAATGTTTATTAAATATAAATTTAACAAACCCTATTAAAAGAGCTACGTTGGTTAATAAAAAAAAGTATGGAACCGACAATAAGGAAATTCTGTACGAAATTTTACTTAATAAAAAACCAAGTATACTAATAGCATAAAAGCTCAATTGAAATAAAAAAAATAGCCAAAATATGTCTCCATAAATCAACAACACAACATTAAGTATAAAGATTAGTATGAAAATAACAGGCATAAACCAGCGAAAAATTTTATGAGACCAAAATGCAAAGGTGATTAACCCCTTTCCTAATAAAACCGATCTCAAATAAGTTAAAGTTTGAAAATTGGTTGATGAAAACCGTACTTTTCTCCTAAACTCGTCTTTAATTTTCGGAGCGACTTCTTCGAATGCAATCGCATCGGAGGCATAAACGAATTTATAATCTTTATTTAAAATATTCATAGTTGTAAGGAAATCATCTGTTACTGGTTTATCAACCGGCAATTTTTCAAATAAACGTTTTTGCACAGCAAAGATTCCACCATTAGCCCCAATCACAGTGCCGCATTTACCCTCCCATTTTTTTAGATAAGTTTCTAATTGCCAATACCTCTTCTCATTAATACTGCCGGAAAGTTTATTTTGTGATTCGTTTAAAATCAATCTCCCGCAAACTCCACCTATGTATTTATTTTCAAAGGCATTTAGAAGTTTTTGAATTGCATTTTTACTAAATATAGTATTTGCATCGGTAAAGATTAATATTTCATTTTTTGCAAGATCAACCAGATCGTTAATAACAGAAGCTTTACCCCTCTGGGTTACAAAATATTCAACTCTTAATTCTGAATATTCAATCTCTAATTGTTTTAAGATTTCATTTGTTTTATCATTTGAACCATCTGAACCTACAATAATTTCATAAGTCAGACCACTATAATCGGATGAGATCAAATTCTCAATCCGATCCCGAATAACTTTTTGTTCATTATAAACAGACACAAGAATTGAAACGGATGAAAATTTTCGATTTTCTTTTATTTCACTTTTACAACACTTACTTAATCCAAATATAATTATTGGATACATGAGGTAAGTGTAAATAATTAATGAAACCGACAAATAAAAAATCAGCAACAAAATAATCACGTGATAGAATTCCTAAAAACCATTTTTATTTAATTTATTATCTGATAACTCATTATACATGTTGATAAGTACTTTTGCATCTTTATTCCAATTGTATTTATCTCTGACAGCCTTAAGTCCATTTTCACCGAAATTAACTTCAGAGTTTATTAATTCTGTTATTTTCTCTGCAAAATTTTTAGGATTGCCTGAAGTAAAAGAAAGTCCGGCTTTAGTTTCATCAATGACTCTTTTCAATGGAATTGCATCTGTCACCAAAACAGGTTTTGATTGTGACATATATTCAAATAGTTTATGTGGTATCGAATTATTCCAGTGTTCGTTCCTAGGCTGTGGGCTTATTCCAACTTTTGCAATCTCGAGATAAGAACCTAAATTTTCATGGCCGGGCCATGGAATGAATTCAACGAGAGAACCTATTTTTTTCTGGGAAACAATATTTTGAAGAAAAGGAAGTGAAATGCCATTACCAACAATAAGCAATAAAACGTTAGTAAATTCATCTTTTAGAAACTCCATGCCCTTGACGATAGTGTCCAAGCCACGTTCCGGCGAGACGAAACCAGTATACAACAAAACAAATTTATCCTTATACTTATTAACAATATTTACATCTATTGCACCAGTTGCAAAAGTTTCCAGATCTACTGTATTTGAGACAACAAATACTTTTTGGACTGCAATTCCTGACTCAACCATTCTTGCAGCATTTTCTTCGACTACAGTTATTATCCGGTCTGCTTTTCTAATACAATATTTCTCTAAAATTTTTGCAGTACGATAGTTCTTAAATATATAATTTAGAACACCCTTCTTCTGAAATGCTTCTAATGCTGCCGGATAATTCTCATGCATATCTAATATTATAGGAATTCTGTACAACCTTCCAAAAAATATACCTAGCGGTGACATTGGTAAATCATGTGCATGAATAAAATCGGGTTTAAATTCTAAAATTGACTTGAAAATTTTTATTACAAATCGAGGGTTAATAAAAATAGGGAAGTTCAAAATTTTATTAAATTTTGTATTGTTAAAAACAGCTTTGATCCTATCAATAGTGCAATACTGATAATGTCCCAAAGAATTTTTTCGGTATTGGTTACAAACAACCCGAATTATATAACCAGCCTCTGCGAGCGATTTAATTTCTTTTTCCAGCCTGATATCAGGTGGAAACTCAGACTGTAAAATCATAAGTATTTTTTTCATTTGAGAATATTCAATTACTTTAAGTTTATATCAAACTGATTTACAGGATAAATAAATAAAAGTTTAATGCTAAAAAATGACCGTTTAATTAGTTTGGAATTTAAAGTGAAAAGGCCGCTTACAAAAAAAGCCGGTATACGAATAATCAGACCAAAATAATGAATAGTAATTGCCAAAAGTTTATTATATCCATTAAAATGTTTCTGAAAGAATTTTATAGTGGAAACAGATTGATTCTTAATTGAGAACCAGCTTGTCTTATTTGCAGTGCCACCCTTCAAATGTATCAGCGCTGTTTCAGGATAATAATAGACTTCACCACCCGATCTCACAAAACGGAAACAAAGGTCTGTTTCTTCATTATAAAAGAAAAATCGTTCATCGAATCCACCTAAATTCTTTATTGCATCTAGACTGCAAAACATAAAAGCACCGGTAACAACATCTACCTTTTTTATAACATTTAATTTCTGATTCATTAAGTGATATTTATTAAAAGATTTAGACTTTGGAAATAATGCATATAGAAAGAAATTAGAGGTAAATATATTTTGTAGCGAAGGAAAATCATACACACTATGTTGAAGTGTTTTATCATTATTTAACAATTTGCATCCAATAATTACAGGTTTTGTAATAGTCTCAGCAAAATCAAATACTTTTTTAATTGTATTCTCAAAAAATTTCGTATCATTATTTAAAAAGAGAACATATTTACCTTGTGCTAATTCTAATCCCTGGTTATTAGCTGCGCCAAAACCTTTATTTTTTTTATTTTTAATAATTTTTAGATTCTTATTATTTCCGAATCGCTTACTAATGTCTCCGGTTGTGGAATTATTATCAATTAAAATAACTTCATAATTAATTTGGCTTGTGAATTCATACAAGGTATTTAAACAATCTTTTAAAAGTTTAAATGCATTAAAATTAACTATGATAATAGTTACATCAACATTAATTTTTGAAATTTTTCTTTCCAACCTCTCATTACCAGAATATCAAGGATTAAGTCTAATTCCTTACTTGAAAAAAAATGTAATTTTAAAGTGATAACAGGTATAAATATTAACAATAATAATACATAAAAAAGCAAGGGTAAAAAAGATAGAAGAAACACACAGATTGCGGTAACGAATACCCAATACATGATTTCCCTCGTAAAGAAATTGAAGTTTATTTTTGATTTGTTGAGTACAATAATTAAAAATGATGCACCAATAATACTTGAAGCTAGTTTAGCAATTGAAACACCAGTAAAAGAAAAATTGAAAATTAACGCAACAATTATCAAAAAATTACTTATCACCAAAATTAATGTAAAATACAAATTAAATCTTTGCAGATTAAATACTGTTAAAATGTTTTGTGAAAATGTATTAAAATAAATGAATACAAACGACCAGAACAAAATGATTAATGGTATATAGGACTCCTTATATTCTGCGCCTAAAATAAGGAGAATAAAATCTTCAGATTTAAAGGTAATTGTCAAGGAAAGAATTATGCCGAAGAAGAAGAGTAATTTATACACAAAAATATTTAATCTATTTGTTGTTTCATTTGAAACTTGATTCTGAGCACTTTTAACCAATATTGGAAAAATCGTAGTAATTATTGCAATCGGGATAATATTAAGAGGTGAGGTTAACCGGGTTGCTGCTCCGTAAATTCCAACTGCATAATTGGAATCTAAGGATTTCAAAAACAGTATATCCGCTTGCTGATAAAGTGCCAAAAATAAAACTGTTCCATAAAGTGGAAGCGATTCTTTAATTAGCCATTTTGATTCTTTAAAGCAAAAGGAAAATTTATAATCGTATTTCTTATATAAAAGTATCAATAAACCTAAAAATCCAGGTAGGTTTGAAAATACATAAGCAAATACCACATATTCCGTTTCGCCATTTATTAATGGGAGAATTAGAATTAGTATTAGCAACACTAGGCTATCCAGTATATTGAACACCATTACATAAAACATTGAATGGTGAACTTTGAACTCAATCTCAAGTAACTCACGATAATTCATATATTTTGCTGACAGAATCATGTTCAGCAATAAAATGTTGGAGAGATAAATTTCTTTGTTGGAAAAGTTAGTAAAGCTGGATATTATGTTAAAAATAGTAACCAAACTAAAAAAAGAAATTATCCTTATGGTGAAAGCTGTGTTGATATACGAACCGGATGTACCTGATTTTGAAGATTCTCTAAAAACAATTGGAGCAAATCCAAAATCAATTAATTTTGATAACAATAAAGTTAGAGTAACTAATGAAATAAAAATACCATAACTCTCTACCCCAAGACTCCTTGCAATTAAAGTTATGGATACAAGCGTGATAAGTAGTTCAATTGATTTCCCAAAGAATAAAGAGAATACATTTTGAGAAATTTTATATGGATTAGACAACGATTACTCAGATGAATTTATGTAAGCGAAGAATTATTTATAGTGAACGATAAAAAATTTTCTCTAGAAACGGAATTAAAATTAATAATACAAGAAAAACCACCATCCATGATGGGAAGCTTGACACCCACAATAAAAATGACATCGCTATTAACAAATATAGGTAAGTCAATATGATATGGTCTATGATTTTACCACCCTCAAAAAATTTGAACCAATAATAGGTACTGAATAGACCAATTAAAAACGGAATGATGAATACTCCTAAGTAACCAAAATCACCATGAATATCCCGCAGGTAGGTGCCAGTATTAGTCCATTGAGGGATGAAATATCCTTTTTGATGATACCTAGGTTTATTAACAATATCAAAACTACCAAGAAATCTATAAATTGGTGAAATTGTTTTGCTACCTATTAGCTCTGCTCTGGCTTCTTCCTCGAGATGCTTATTTAGCACTCCGATATGAGCTGATGCATATAAATAAATTTGTGGAGATATAATAAAGCCAGTCTCGTATTTTGTTAGTGATGAAGTAGCCCCCTTCATTTCGTCAACAGGATTCCGTAAAAATTTAACTAAGCTAGCTCCAAGGGCCAACAGACTAAAAATTAAAATAAAAGCAACTACATTTTTTAGTTTAAATGTATCAGTCTTATTACCATCTTGAAGCGTAAGGAAATGACGGAACAATGTATAGCTAATTATAAATGTGAATAAGCCGACAAGAATTCCTGCACGCGAAAAATTTGCAATTTCCTTAATTAATAGAGCAACAATAGGTAATATTGCTGTTATCGTTAGTTTATTTTTATAAGCCGTATAAATCCCCCCAAGAAAAATAGCAATGTAAATTGTCAACCAAACATAAGGTATAACTCCCTGTTGTTCGCCTTCAACTCTATCTCTGTAAATTTTATGTGCTTCAATAATAATATTAGAAATACTACCATACTCGTCAAATAATACCTTCCAATGTTGTAATGCGCTTAATAAGCCAACAATAATAAAAAGCCAAATAATTAATCTTAGATACTTCGCATCATATATTAACAAGTTTGATCGTAAAGTTGGAGTTATTGAAATCTTATTATCTTTTTGAAAAACACTCCGGGCTAAGAAGATACAAGCTATACCAGAAATAAATCCTAAATAAGCAGCTAAAATTACAAGCCAAGTTTCAACAGATAAATCATAATAACGTATAAATCTTAATTCGAATAAGAATAACATTGACATCCAAATAGCTGTATACATAGACAGATGGTTAAACCACTTGCCGAAATAATATTTACTTAAAAGTATGCCTATTATACCAAATACTATAATTAAGAATGCAAACATAATTTTTAATTATATTTTCATCTTATAAATTCTAACAATCTTTAAAAATAGATTATGCAACTTTAAGTCCAACGGATTAAAGTCTGCAGTATCTTTTCTAATTCTTTCACCTAAAAAAATCATAGGTAATAAGATAAATAATCCCAGAAAGAAGAAGAGTATTATTATAAAAGCTTTTTTTGGAGAGTACTTTAATTGTGGCGGAACTGCATGATCTATTACAATGAGAGTAGGAATACTTTTCTGTTCTTCAACTTTAGCTTGTTCATACATTGGAAGCACAAATTCCATTATTTTGGCTTGTATCTCAATATCTCGAAATAACCTAAAGTACATCAGTGACACTTCAGGAATTTTAGAGAAGGGATATAAAATGTTTGTCGGATAAGATAAGCTACCTGATGATTTTAACTCATTAACTTTTTGTTCTAAAAAATCTAACTGGGTTTTCATTTGCTGATATAAAGGTGATTGCTCACCTAACTGTGTTTTAATTAATTCCATCTTTATAATCTGCTGTTGAAAATTTGCTTCAATTTCAGCAGTTGCTTTTATTGAGGCCTCAAGTTGCTGGGGGACAGCAAACATACCATACTTTTTCTGGAACTTAAACATTGAATCTTCAGCTGCCATCAGATCAAGTTCATTTAATAAATATCTTTTTTCAATAAAAATTCGGTTATTTCGCGCTTGTTCAGAGTTCAACTTTATACTAACACTATCTACAATAACCACAAAATAATTTGCAATAGCTGCTGCTATTTCTGGGTCTTCATTTATTACACTTATTTCTATCATTCCATTATCTGTAGGTTCAAATATTAAATCATTTGCGAAAGACTTTATTGTTCGATCAATGTTATTGTCCGGAATATTATAGTATTCAACTAGATCAAACTTATTGATTATGTGTGTGAGTATAGATCGACTATTTAAGATTTCGTAAACTATATCCTGTGTCGGATCATTAATTCCAAATAGTTGCGTACCAAGTGAACCTATCTGTCCGCTTATTAGTGAACTAATGCCACCTAAATTTGAGTTGGATTGTGCAACTGTAATAATACAAGTAGCTTTAAATTTTTCCGTAATAATGAAAGAGTATACTGTTCCAATCAGAATGATCAAAAATAGATTAATAAAAAGAAATTTTTTCCACTTATAAAGAATGTATAAATAGTCAGAAAACTTCGTTTTTTTTTGTACTATATGTTTTTCCATTTATATAATAATCCGCTGTTTTTTTCAAATATTTCATCCAAAGTTAATATATTTAATTTAGATATGACAATGCTATTTGAATTCTACTTGATGTACTCGAAATTGTCAAAAAATTATAATAAACTAGAAAAATTAAACGGAATAAATCACTGAATAGGTAGATGGAAATTATCAATAACGGAGTTAATATTAAGTAATCTAATTATTACTTCTTAATTAATTTAGAATATAAAAATATTTCTGTACCGAGGTCGGTAAAAAAAGTTCTTTTCGAATCAATCTGAATATTTCGAATTCTTGCTTTAAATATTCAATAGTATTTTCAACCATATACTTTGTAATATAATTATAAGAAGATTTTTTTTCATTCTGCTCTTGATTTTGAATCTGGTTCTTAAACAGTCTTACTGAAGGAAATTCATAAATATCCATTTTTCCTACTTTGTTCACGACAATTCCTTTATTATGAATTGATTCAGAATACTCTGTATTTTTTAACTTAAGTATTCGTTCACAAGAAAGGTCAAGAGCAATATCATTTCTTACTTTTACTACTTGTTTATGTAAATAAATTGCTAAGGTATCTTTCCATTTTACATAATTTGGTAATAGCTCTCCGCTTATAACTTTTGGGGGAATATTTGCAGGAGATCCGATTGTCCCCCAATGGGAAACAAAAATTGATGCCGCTCCCTTAATATAAAAATTCCGTAGTTGCATTGACCAAAACTTTATTAAATCCGTAGATGAATGTCCATTATAACCAGGCCAATTAATTTCAGTAGAGAAAAGAATTGGGTTAATTCGATTGTCAATAAAAGTCCAGTATTGACTTAATGAACGAGAATAATCAGCAGAAAAAGCAAAATTTGGATAATACTCGAGTATATCATCAGTGATAAAATGATCAACATTCTCGATTAAACTTGTGGGATCATAAAAGCCTCTAAATATAATAAATTCGTCATAAATTGATCCGAATTGAACGCCAAAATTAAAGCCTGCATTTCTTACAATTTGACTGCAAGCATCTATCATTCTTTTTAGCTCTTGAGTTCGAAAATCCAAAAAATCTTTTCGTCCTTTTTTATATACGTAATAGTTTTTCGAATTTTTATTTAGTTTGTAGTAATTCCATTTATATTTTTTTATTTCAATTTCATTCTTATCAAAATCATTAAACGAAGCGCCTTCTCCCCAATTTTCATTCAAGTTAGTTATTGTTAAATATTTTTTCTTAAGGTAATTCATAAATGAGGAAATTTCTGGATTTGAAAACCCACTCAATTCATAATTGATAATCGAATTCATTTTAGAATGAACACTTTTAATCGGGAATTCTGTTTCATCGCTTGGACTGAATGTCGGGACAACAAGTTTAATTTTCTCCTTAATCACATCTGGAAAATCATTTAAATGATTAACAACTATCTGTAAGAACTTAAGTATATCCCTCCGAGATTTTTCAGATGTAAGATTTAAAAGAGGTCTTTTCAATAAATCATGATAATTTAAAAATCTTTTACCGTCAGCGCGCATATGAAAATCTTCATCGATATATATTGAGTCAACCCAATTTGGTTTTAAAAGAGTAAAATTGATCCTTATGTAAATATCTAGCCCGGCTTTTGCAATGCTATTTATTGCTTTATCTACTTCATAAGGAGGATTATCCCAATTATATTTCCCATCGTTTGTTTCAACTGCTGAACGATAAATCCTTAGATTAATACCTGTCGCTTTCCAATCATCCCTGATCCTTTCTAACCATAAGGAATCGGCAGCATATCTTCCATCGGCGTTATAAATGATTTTAAATTTTTCATTATTACTCTGACCAAACGAGTTTTCAATAATGAATGTAAAGAGCAAAAATATAGAGTAAATCCATATGTAGTTTAATTTAAAATCTAATATGGTCATTGGCAAAGTGTGTGTATTTTTTTATTTGAAAATTGATCATTATTATTATTTCTTACTTTTTCAATAGAAAATAGTGTCCTGATTGAATCTTAAAGAACAAACTCATACTATTTGTTGTGTATAATTAAGTTAATTTGTTTAATTCAATACTGAAAGCGTCTCTTAATGAAGTATTAATACCGGTCATGTTTATTTTACGAAGTGTTTTTGTTTCAGCAAATTTAATTATTTTCTATATAACTGTATCAATTCAATAACAAATTCAATATTTTATATATTAGTCGATCTTTAGTTTTATTTAGGCTAAGAAATAATTAAGTACCATTTCTTGACATTCTCAAAATAAATAGAAATATTTACGCCGAAAATAATTACAGGATTTAATTTATAACCGATTTGCTACTTTTTTAATTTTTAAGCGTCTAATTGTTAGAAATTTTTATTAAAGTGGCATTTTAACGCCGATTTTGATTCTGGGAACAGAATGATCGGTTTTTTTGTTATATTAGCATTAAATCATTCAGGAGGTTTTCTTACATATTGATACGATTTATTAGGTAACCGTAACATTCACTAAAAGGAGAATGCACAATGAACACAATCAAAGCAAAAATCGAAAACCCGTTGTCTGATCTCATCAGTGATGAGATTTTTGAACTTCTCGATGCCCACGGTTTAATTGATGACAAAGCCGTGAGAGATTATCAGATAAGGAAAAAGTTCAAGCAGCTAAGATCCAGTAAGGTAAGTGCCGGAGACGCGATAGATTCAATCAGGGAAGAATATCCTTACTTACAGTTTGATACCATAAGAAAAATTGTTTATCAGATTAGTAAATAATCAGCATTGCTTGACAAATATCATTTAACAACTTATATTCGCAGCGACTCTTTCAAAGGGTTCTCCCCTGCCCTTTGATGAACCAGAGTCGGGCCCGGTGATCCCCCCATCACCGGGTTTTTTTATTTTTTTATTTTTGGAGCTAAAATGGCTAAAGCAGTAAAAAAAAGATCCGTAAAAACCACTAAGAAAACATTTGTTTCCCCTTTTAATATTTATTGGGATAAAACGAACTATTTCTTATTATTTGCCGGCGTACTGTTTATTATAGTTGGATTCTATGTTATGAGTATTGGGAATTGGGACAGCACTGCTTCTCTCGTCTTATCACCAATAATTTTGTTTATTGGTTATGTAATTATTTTTCCTCTGTCAATTTTATTCAGGAAGAAAGAGTCTGCTGAAGTTATTGATACTTCCTCAGACCAGAGTTAAAGCCTGACAGAATTCTTGTCTGGTTTTAAAATGTAAAGGTATAATGGAATTTCAATTACCCTTTATCTTAGAGCTAAAACTTTAAACATCCTAATTAAAATTCTGGTTAATTTTATTGATTAACCAAATTAATTTATTAACATCAAACCAAACCACCCAGGTGAGTAAACTAACTTTTGAACAACTGGCGGATTTGCTTCTGCTTTTATCGGTAGATGGAATTGGTCCCGGTAAAATCAGGAACCTGCTTGCGAGATTTAAAAAAGTAAGTAAAATCCTTTCTGCTCCATATACCGATCTTGTTAAATCTGAAGGAATAAGTAAAGAACTTGCCTCTCGTATTCAGAAAATTAATTCGCATCGAAATCAAACAGAAAATCAATTAGAAAAGGATCTGCTCAAATTAGAGAGTATAAATGGAAGAATTATAACTGTTTGGGATGATGATTTTCCTTCATTATTAAAAAAAATTTATGACCCGCCAATATTACTTTACGTAAAAGGAAACTTCGTAGAAAAGGACAATTACTCCGTTTCCATTGTCGGTACAAGACAGCCGACCAGTTATGGTAAAATACAGGCTGAAAAAATTACAGAGGAATTAGTATCACAGGGGATTACTATTGTAAGCGGAATGGCTAGAGGTGTTGATTCAATTGCTCACAGAACTGCTTTAAAAAACAATGGAAGAACAATAGCTGTAATTGGTTCCGGTTTAGACGTAATTTATCCACCTGAAAATAAAAAACTGTTTGATGAAATTTCCGAAAACGGTTTAATAATCAGTGAATTCAATTTAGGTGCAAAGCCCGATGCCCCTAATTTTCCTAAACGAAACAGAATTATTTCCGGATTAACACTTGGTACTGTAATAATTGAAACCGGAATTACAGGGGGAGCAATGCAAACAGCCAGGCTTGCACTCGATCAGAATCGTGAGGTATTTGCTATTCCGGGAAATCTTGGTGTCAGGCAGGCAGAAGGAAATAACCTGCTTATCCAGCGCGGGGAAGCTGAGCTGATCAGATCTGCAGAAGACATTCTTATTGAGTTAGAATTAAAATTGAAGCCTATAATTGGAAAGAACATCCCAAAACCTCAAATTGATTTATCAGTTTTTGAAGAGAAAATTCTTTCCGCTTTGAGCAATGATCCGATTCAGATTGATAAGATTGCAGAAAAAGCCGATCTGTCAACCTCAGATTGCCTTGTTAATTTACTTTCACTTGAGTTTAAAGGACTGGTAAAACAACTTCCGGGAAAAATGTTTTGTTTAATGTAGATTAAATTTTCTTTAGATAAAATTCTGCCTGATCACCTTCACCAATTTCATTTAATCTTCGCGTCTCATTTTCAAATTCATCAATCTGTTCAGTTGTAAACATTGATTTTTTCGGATTGACATAATAAGAATTGTCTGCCAGTAAATGTACATCATTTGCATATTGTTCACTTCCCCAGAACTGCCAGCTTCTGGAATCATAACTTATCTTATCAACTTTAAATCCAGTTTTGGAAGCAAGTAGTTCAATAGACCTTTTTGTATGAAGAAATATATGCCTAGGCGCTTCCAGTGAACTCCAGTTTACACCATATTTTTTCCATGCAAAAGAATCTGCAACAGGAATTCTTATCAATGTATATTTATTGTCATTAAGAAGTTTATGTGTTTGCCGGAGGGTTTCAAAGGGATTGACAAGATGTTCAAAAGAGTGATTGAACATTATAAAATTGAATTTGCCATCAATTTCCTGTATATCATTTCTGAAAACTTTTAATCCGTTTTTATAAAAAATATCATTATTTAAATAAGGATCGATTCCAATTACATTATTAAATCCGGATTGCTTCATCTTATACAGCAATATTCCTTTACCGCATCCGACATCGAGAATCGAATCACCAAATCCTATATTTGCCTTTTTTAGCCGATTTATATAAGTGGGTTCGCCAAAATATTTATAGAGAATGCTCCCGACTAAACTTCTCTTTCCCATAGCAGCCCTATCGCGGTACCTGTTGAAAAAAGATTTAATTTTTCCTTCAACTTTCTGCTGAAAAGTAAAATATTCCTTAGGATAATAAATTGAATAATCTTCAGGTGGATTTAACAATTGCAGACACCCGCACTCAGCACATTCAAGGTAATCAAATTCATCGCGCAGCCCGAAGTACATCTCGCGAACTTTATGTATTTCATTATTCAGAGCATTGTCGCAGATTTTACAGGAATCATTGAGCATGCTTATTTGTATTTCTTTTTATTTTTCCACAAAAATTTCAACCAGTCCTTTATTTTTTTCTCCTGTCCGTTTTCCGTGGGAAAATAAAACTGTTCTCCCTTTAATTCATCGGGTAAATAATTTTCTTCCGTAAAATGGTTAGGAAAATCATGAGCATATTTATATGCTTTTCCATACCCTATATCTTTCATCAGTTTGGTTGGTGCGTTTCTTAAGTGGATTGGTACGGGGAATTGTTGGTTGTTTCTTACTTCAGAAATAGCTTTATTAATTGCTAAATAGGAGGCATTACTCTTAGGAGATGATGCAAGATATGTTGCACACTGGGCTAAAATTATTCGTGCTTCCGGCATACCAATTTTATGCACCGCGCTGAAAGCTGCTTCAGCTAAAACAAGAGCATTAGGTGAAGCATTCCCTATGTCTTCGGAAGCCAGCACCACCATACGTCTAGCAATAAAAAGAGGGTCTTCCCCGCCTTCAAGCATCCGTGCCATCCAGTATAATGCGGCATCAGGATCACTCCCACGTATACTTTTGATGAATGCGCTTATAACATTGTAATGTTCTTCACCGGATTTATCATATATAATATTTTTCTTCTGAACAACATTTTCCAAAACTTCTTTTGAAATTATTATTTCGTTCTTATTTATTTCCTGGATTACAGATGATTCCAGAATACTCAACATCATCCTTGCATCACCGCCGGACAGATATAACAAAAAATCTTTATCAATATTTTGAATCGGTAATTGTGATAAGAATTCATCTTTTACAACAGCATTATCCAAAATTGAAAGTAAATCATCTTTTGATAATTCTTCAAGTACGTAAACTCTTGCTCTTGATCTCAAAGCCGGAATAACTTCGAATGATGGATTTTCTGTTGTTGCACCAATCAGAATCACTTCACCGGATTCAACGGAATTGAGTAAAGCATCCTGCTGAGATTTATTAAATCGATGGATTTCATCAATGAACAGAATTGTTCTTCTATTCACGAATTTATTTTTCCTGGCGATTAAAATTATTTCACGAATATCTTTAACGCCTGAAGATACAGCATTGATTTGATAAAAGTCGGCTTTTGTATGATTTGCAATTATTCTTGCAATTGTGGTTTTACCTGAGCCGGGCGGTCCCCATAATATAAATGATGATGGTGTATCATTTTCAATCATCAATTTAATTGGTTTGCCTTTACCCAGTAAATTATTTTGTCCGAAAAAATCATTTACAGTTGCGGGCCTGGTTCTTTCAGCCAGTGGTACGGAGGGAATTTGAATTTTATTTTTCATTTACATACGTTAATAGAGCCCGGTCAAACATGAAAAGTTAAATGTAAAACGAGCATGCTGGTATAATTTATAATTTACTTACTGTTGAATTTAATCTTCTTATTCCTCAACAAATTCTATCTTCTTCTCATTTGGTCTTAACATATCATACTTTTCTCTTGCAGTTCTTTCAATTTTCGATGGTATTTTTTTCTTCAGTGAATCTATTTCTCCCTCCAGAATTTTATTTTCTTTTTCGAGCAGCTCAATTTTTTCATTTAAATCATCAACTTCACTTTTTAGTTCCACATATCTTATGATACCTTTTTCATTAAAAAGAAGATATACACCTCCGGCCACGCTTAACAGTGCAATGAAAAGAAATTTGACTCTGTTGCTTTTTAATAATTTCATAAACTGAGTTTAATTATTTTATCCACCAGATCATCGAAAGATATTCCTACAGCATTAGCCATTTTAGGAACAAGACTCAATGATGTCATTCCCGGTAACGTATTCACTTCGAGTGTGAATGGAATATTCTCCGGACTAAGCCTGAAATCAACTCTTGCATAACCTTCGCATCTCAGTGCTTTAAATGCCTGAACTGACATTACCTGTAATTCCTGAAAAACCAATTCCGGAATAACGGCAGGAACAATATATTCGCTCATTCCAGTGGTGTACTTACATGCGTAATCATAAAGTCCATGTTTTGGTTTTATTTCCAAAACCGGGAGAGGTTTATCATCTATAACGGCAACTGTCAGTTCCCGTCCGGGAATATACTCTTCAATCAACACTCTGTCAGAATATTTAAATGCAAATAAAAGGGCTTCTTCAATTTCACTTTCACGTTTACAAATTGTTAATCCCACAGTTGAACCCTGGTCGTTGGGTTTTATCACAACAGGAAAACCTAATTCATTTTTTATTCTATCCGAAATAAAATCCGTTTTAATCCCATCCTTTTTAACTGAAATCCATTTTGGAGTTCTGACCTTATGGTGATCGAAAAGAATTTTTGATTTTATTTTATCCATAGCAAGTGCACTTGATAAAACTTTTGATCCTGTATATTTAATCTGCTTTAATTCGAGCAGGGATTGAATCGTACCGTCTTCGCCCCACCTGCCGTGAAGTGCAAGAAATGCCAGATCAATTTTTTCCCAAACATCAAGGTTTAATGCTTTTATATAATTTGGATTTGATATTGGCCGGTAATCTTCCTTTATAAAAAATACCTCAACATTTTCCGGTTGTTCATCTCCATAGGCAGGATCAATAACTATTGTTGGATAATTCAGGTTCATTAATGCTTCATAAACAGATTTACCTGTGGATTTTGATACTTCCCTTTCAGGAGATGTACCGCCGAGCAGCAGTGCTATGCGTGGTTTTGATTTCATATTAGACCGGGTTAATTAATATTTTAATCTATTCTGAAAATGATCCAAATACACATCTATAAAAAATTAAAAAATATTCTTCTCATCCGGCTTCAAGCCATATGTCTTTTCAGCCATATCATATAATTTATTCAGAACTTCATCAGAAAGTTTATTTGGCTTACCAATCTGCCTTGCTAAAAAAATAATTTTTGCTGCATGTTCCAATTTTTCCATTTTATAATATGCATCATAAATATCTTTACCAAAAGTAACTGCACCGTGATTTTCTAGTAACATTGCCCATGCATAATCAATGTAAGGCATCATACTTTCAGGCACCTGATTAGTTGAAGGTATTGCAAAATTGCAGAGCGGAATTTTTCCTAATGATAAAACAACTTCCGGGAGAAAATGGTCAACCAACCCTTCACCTAATAATGCAAAAGCTGTTGAATACGGCGGATGACAATGGATAACGGCATTTACATCATTTCTTTTTGAATATGCAAGAAGATGAATTTTATTTTCTGTTGATATTTTTCCTTCACCACCAATAATTCCTCCGTTCAAATCAATTTCAATTAAATCATCAACTGTTATTTCGCCTTTACATTTTCCGGAACGGGTAATAAGGATAGAATTATTCTCTGTTCTCGCAGAGATATTTCCATCATAAGCGGTTACGAAACCTTTTTCATAAACTTTGTGGCAGATTTCTACTAACTTCTTTTTGAGAGACATTTTCTTTCAAGTTCTTCCATTAATTTCATGTTTATCAATCCATCTTCGCCATTAATTGACGGACTTTCATTTTTAATTAATGATCTCTGGATTGATTTAAGCAGATAAAGCTGTTTGTTCCCCCGTTTCCTGAATGCCTTTTTCGCCTCACCTTCAATAAGTATTGTTAATTTTGGCGAAACAATTTTTCTTCCGATTAAATTTTCAATACTCATAGATCCTTTATGACAGACAACCTCCACCCTGTTAAATGCTTTTTTAGAATTAAAGGATACGTTAAATGAACCATAGCCTTCTTTGACAAACCTGACTGTAGCCAGGGCAAAATCATCAACTTCACTTTGATAAACCAGATTATCAACAATCCCATCTATCTCCGCAATTTCTCCTCCGAGATATCTTAACAGATCAATCATATGAGTTCCAAGATCCCGAAGTGCCCCTCCGCCGCTAAGATCCTTTTTAAATCTGTAATTACTGCTTGGAGGAAAATCAATATTGAAATTCAAAGAGATGGAAACAAGTTTTCCAAGTTTCTGATCTTTTATCAACTCTCTTGCTTTAACTACAAGCGGATGAAATCTGTGCTGATAATTTACTGCAAGATGGACATTATTATCTTTGCATATTCTAATCATTTCTTCTGCCTGACTTGAAGTAATTGCAAGTGGTTTTTCACAAAGAATATGCTTACCTGCTTTTGCGGCTTTTATAACCTGCTCATAGTGTCTTGAATTTTCGCTTGCAATGTAAACTATATCTATACCCGATTTAAGAAATTCGTCGAAATTATTATGGAAAGATTGGGCTCCGAATTTTTCCGCCAGCAATTTTGATCTTTTAATGTCCCTGCTGTATAAAGAAACCAGTTTCCCTTTTCTGGACATTGTTAATGCAGGGATAAATGTATTTTCAGCAACTCGTCCACATCCGGAGATTCCCCATTTCAGTTTTTTAGTTTTTATGGGATTTTTATTGATCATTGTATTTTTAATCTTTCCATTAACTTAACAATCGGTTTGGAATTCTGCATTATATAAAAATGAACACTTGGAACATTTTTGTTCAGCAGTTCTTCAACCTGTTTAGCAGCCCACTCGACACCAATATCTAATACATGTTCGGGTTTGGCGGCCATAACCTCATCGGCAAGTGCTTCCGGAATAGATACATAAAAATTCTTTGGAATTGTATGAAGCTGCACTTTGGAAGTAAGAATTTTTAAACCGGGAATAACTGGCGCCTTAATTTCTGCTTGATTACATAAATCAATGAATTCAAAATAGTGCCTGTTATCATAGAACATCTGAGTTACAACATATTCAGCCCCCGCATTGATCTTTTCTTTAACATATTTTACATCAGTTTTAAGATTCGGAGCTTCAAAATGTTTTTCGGGATATCCGCTTACACCAATGCAAAATTCTGTTGGTTTTGCATCCAGAAGATTTTCCTCCAAAAATTTTCCATGGTTCATATCAACCATTTGCTTAACCAGGTCTGATGCATAAATATTAACACTTTTACCAAGTGGAATAGGTTTATTATATCCGCTGTCATCTCCCCTAATTGCAAGTACATTCTGAATGCCGAGATAATTCAGTTCGATTAAAAAATCTTCGGTTTCCTCTCTTGTAAAACCTTTGGTTAAAACATGCGGAACAGCATCAATGTTATACTTGTTCTGAATAAGGGCACAAATTCCAAGCGTACCGGGTCTTTTTCTTTTAATGATCTTTTTAATGCCATGTGGTGTTTCGTCATAATAAACTTCAGCAGCGTGGCTGGTTATATCGATAAACGGAGGACGGTATTTAACTATATCCTCAAGTACAGAGAGCAGACTATTAATATCACCGCCTCGTTTAGGCGGAATTAATTCAAAACTTATTAATGGTTCCTTCGCCCTGTCTAAATGTTCAATTACTTTCATACTGTCCGATTATTATTATAGAATGTATCATTATCAGGTTGTAAACTTATAATAATATATACTTATTCAGCAAGGAATTTGAATAAATTATTATTGTTATTTTTTATTGAGGTTTCATCAGTTCGTATCTTCATATACTTGCCTTCGAGCCACAACTGAGTCATATCACTGTAGTGATTGCTCATAATGTTTCCGGATTGCCCGGTGCTTAAGATGAGATAAAACTCATCCGGGTTATTGTAATCGCAGATAAACCTGATCTGCGGACCTAAAATATTTTCATAATGCTCGTGATTGAGTAATCCAATTTCCTTATTCGGTTCAGAGAAAGGATACTCAGTATTAAACAAAGTAGTTCCGTCCCCTCCAACTGAAAACGGACCTATGTTTATAAAATTATCAATGATGGATGCCTGCCCACTGAAACTATGTTTGAATATAACTTTATGAAGATTTCCCCATTGCCAGTTGGCTACATTCTTCCCTAGTTTATTTTCCAGTTCTGTCAAAGCATCAGCAAAACTTTTTCTTAATATCATATCACGTGTTTCTTTTTCTCTTGTATTCAGATTATCAAACCAGGGTGAATCTGGATTTTCAAGTACCTGCAGTATACTTCTGAATGGTACATTTGCTATAAAAACAAATTGGTTATATAATTCTTTCCCAAGTTCGTCGTAATAAGTATTCTTTAAAAGATTCATAAGGAAAGTTGAATAAATTGCCGGAGCCTGACTCATACTGTTCATTTCATAATCCCACTCAGACAGCAACTCTAAAGATTTTATTAAATTTTTATCCTGAACCTGTATCCCCTTAAATGCATTTAGAATATATTCCGTAATTTGTTTTGCATAAGGGGAATTAATGTCCATCTGGTAATCCATAAAATCTTCTTTCGAGTGAATCTCTTTTGATTGAATCAATTCTAAAATTCTATCAATCCTTGATGATGGTTCCCAAAGGTTTGAAATGTGATACTTAAAACTTTTAATTACCTTATTGTTAGCCGTAGCAATAAAGTTTTGTGGAGGATTAATTAAATATGGCAATTCATCATATGGAACAAACCCAAGCCAATCGTTTTCTGTTGTTGTTCCATCAAAAATTAAGGTTGGATTATTACTTTTTCTTAATGGCACACTTGCACCGAATACATAGCCAATATTTCCTTCATTATCAGCAATTACAAAATTTTGACCGGGTAATCTATAATCCTTCATTGCACTTTTTACTTCAGGAATATTTTTTGCTTTATTCAGGTTTAGAAAGGCATTCAGTTCATCACTGAAATCATTGCCAAGCCACTTCATACTTATTGGCGGCATTTTTATCTGCTCTTCACTGAATAACAAAGTTCCGGGGTGAATATCCGAAATAATAGGACCTCGGTGAGTTTCTTTTATTTCATAAACATAATCATTGGCGCCTTTAACTTTTATTGTATCTTTAAATACCTTCAGATCTTTCCAATTGTTATTCAATAAATAATTTTTACCCGATGAATCTATTGTCTCAATATAAAAATCTCCATCATCATTCATCAGGTTTGTCATCGTCCATGATATATTTTCATTCTTGCCGATCACTATTCCAGGAATACCGGGAATAGTTACACCTGCAGCATTCCAGGAATTACTTTTTATTACAGCAGCATAAAATTTGCCGGGAGCACTGAAGGCAAGATGCGGATCGTTTGCGATTATAGGTCTACCAGAGGCTGACATTTTGCTATTTACAACCCAATTGTTTGAACCGAGATGGGTTCCTGAAATTCCAAGAAATTTTCTGTACTGTTTATCTGTTTCGATTAACGATGAATTAAGTACGGACAGTTTTTTATAATCGGATTGAATTATATAAGGAGCATTTTCAGGGTAGTCAGGTAGTATTTCCAATGCTTTTTCTTTACCAAACTTCTGAACTATTTGTGCAAATGTGAAATCAACCCACCAAGACATATTAAGTTCCCAGCCCAATAACCTGACTATTATTAAACTATGAATTGGTTCCCATTCATACGGGTCATAGCCAAGTACATCGAATTCAATAGGATATTTTCCTTTTGCTTCAGCGATGTAAAGGTTTACTCCTGCCGAGTAAGATTTAAGAATTTTTAAAACGTCAGGATTATACAGATCAAAATTCTTTTCGATATTTCTTTTTATACCTACAGTTCTGAACATTTTATCGAATGGAATTGTTTTTTCGCCAAGAATTTCACTTAACCTGCCTTCACCAGCTCGTCGAATTAAATCCATTGTGAACATTCTTTCCTGTGCATGCAGATATCCTAATGCAAAGGCTGCATCTTCATCCGAATCAGCAAAAATATATGGAACAGCCAAACTGTCCCGGTATACATCAATATTATTTTTTATTGATGATGTTTTAAGTTCGCCTGAATACTCCGGCAGAGATGCTTTTAACATCTGCCCGATAAAGTATCCACCGACAAGGAAAATTATAATAAATGAAACGGTTAAACCGATTAAAACTTTTATCCACTTAGGCATTTAATTTTCTGAATTGATTGTGTGCAAATATAAGGATTATTGAGTAGTAAGTTTTTACAGAAAATAATTTATCCACGCCAGACCATACTGCGGATTAATGACAATCCAAATTCGATTCATTCACAACTTGTGCAGAAATTTTGGGTGAAAGGTATGGAATGCCAAGTGCCATTCCTCGTAGAATAAAAATTAATGCTAGTATTATAGCAAATACCGGAATCAGTTTATTTAATCTTCTTCTAAGATTGATATTGATGAACTTTCCGAATATTGTGGCTGCAAACATTGCAGGTATTGTTCCCAGCCCAAAGAGAAACATAACTGCAGCACCTGAAACTGCATCACCACTGGCTATTGCTCCAGCAAGGGCAACGTAAACCAATCCGCAGGGTAGAAATCCATTTAATATGCCAATGAGAAACATAGATGAGAACGTTCCTCTTTTAAATAACAGCCCGATTGATTCTTTCAAAGGTGAGGAAATTTTCAAAATGAAAGGATGCTGAGTCACTCTAACTTTATATCGTGAGGGCATTAAAACAACAATCAGAATGATTACTCCGAGTATTATTGAGATACCTTGCTGAAATCCTGCAATTACAAACCGTGAACCTAATAGACCGAAAATAGCACCAAGAAATGAATAGGTTAAAACTCTTCCTATATTATAAAGCAGTCGGCCTGTAACAAACGAAATGATAGAAGTATCAGGAACCGGTAACGCAATAGCAATTGGTCCGCACATACCAATGCAGTGCAGACTTCCGAATAAACCAATAGCAAAAGCTGATAAAATTTCTGGTGACATTAATTCCGATTTAAGAATAATTAAAATAATTTGATCCGAAAAAGCCGTCGTATTCGTCAGAACCGTGTTCCATTTTTTACTCTAATATAAAAGATGTTTCACTGAAATAATTTTCTTTATTGTCCAGATTCCAGTTCAGTTGAACCCTCCACAATCCCTTTTCCAATCCGCGAACAGGGATAAACTGATTTCTCTCAGTTAAACTCAAAGGCAGTTTAAAATCTTTTTTTGCATCAGAAGGTCTGTAGAAAAGTATTTCACCGGTAATCAAACGGTTATCATATTCTACTGGAAACGATATCTCAAACATATTACCAGTCCAATCCATGTTCACGTTTTCTTTAAGCCTTTGTGAGCGATTTTCCATGTCGATCTGCTGCTGATATTTAATCCCTTTCTCATAATAATCATTACTTACAAGATCAACATCCTGATTCATCATAAATATTACTGTGGCAATAGTGATTGCCATAAAAATAATAATCGCTGAAACTATTCCTGTTCCCCAGCTAATTTTCATAGTTTATTTTCCTCCGGCTTCGGTCCTAAAAATGAAGTTCTAATCGATTTCAATAACTTGTCACCTGAATAGACTCCAATTTCAATCGGTGTATTCATGTTAGTAAGATGTGATTTTGTTATAAACACTAAGAATTTACCATCAACTATTTCCTGTGAATCAAGTACTATATCATTACCAATTATTTTCAACTCTCCTTCAATATTCTCAAGCTTTAATGAAATTGGAGTTTCTTCAAATGTTTTATTTACAATGTTAACATCATACAGATTGCTTATCATACCATTTGGCTGTTCCTGGAAAAGCATTCCGGGAGTACGTAAAATCTCTATACTGTATTCTGTACGAATTGAAAGCAGATAGACCAATAATCCGAGGAGCGAAACAAGTATAGTTGAATATAAAGTCATTCGCGGTGTAAACCTGAACCTGGCTTTATTTTCAATTCCATTAAGAGATGCGTACCTGATTAAACCACGCGGCTTCTTAATTTTATCCATAACGTGATCACATTCATCAATACATGCTGTGCAGTTTACACATTCTAATTGGATCCCATCACGGATATCAATCCCGGTCGGACAAACATCTACACAGAGATGGCAGTCAATACAGTCTCCATTTGTTCTTTCAACTTCATCCCGTTTTAATTTACCTCTTGGTTCACCCCGCTTGTAATCATAAGCAATTACAATGGAATCCTGGTCCAGTAAAACGCCCTGAAGTCTGCCGTATGGACAAACAATAGTGCAAGCCTGCTCTCTGAAATTTGAGAATACCCAGTAAAAAATTAATGAAAAGATTATAATTGCAAAGAATCCGGTTAAATTTTCAGAAGGAGGCGATGTAACAACCGTCTTTAGTTTATCAATTCCTATTATATAAGCCAGAAATGCATGCGAGATTATAAATGCAATTCCATAAAAGATAATTTGCTTTAGTCCTTTTTTAAATATTTTCCGACCTGTCCAGGTGGCAGCTTTCAGTTTAATCTGATCTTTTGCATCACCTTCAATCCAGTATTCAATTTTACGAAATACCATTTCCATAAAAATTGTCTGAGGGCAAGCCCATCCGCAAAATACTCTTCCAAAAACTACTGTGAACAAAATGATGAAAACAATAATAGCAATCATAGCAAGTACAAACAGATGAAAGTCGTGCGGACCAAAAGGAATTCCAAACAGAATAAAATTTCTGCTCATAAAATCGAACAGCATAAACGGGTGATCGTTTACTTTTATGAATGGTGTCACAAAAAGGATCAATAGCAGAATAGCGCTTATAATATTTCTGGCATTATAAAATCTTCCGGAAGGTTTTTTGGGGTATATCCATTTACGTTTCCCCTCTTTCGTAACTGTAGCTAATTCATTCCTGAACTTTTGATCTTCTTCCCGAATTATATCCTGTTCCATAAACTCTCTATAAATACCTAAAATAAACTTCAAATTTTTATCACTTGAACAAAAAGATTTCTCTCCCGATTATCGTCGGAATCAAATTAACAGTAATAATTATTCACCGTTATAACTTACTCTTCGTTGTGCTCATCCCACAACTCGCCTTCCGGGCTTTTTGGATTAGGCGGATTTGTTCCATGAAGTGAAATAATATAACTGGCAACTTCCTGCATCTGGTTAGGACTTAATTGTGACTGCCATGAAATCATTCCCTTTGCGGGAACACCATATTTTATTACAGTAAAAACATTTTTTATTCCGCCTCCATGGATATAATAATCATCGGTTAAATTTGGTCCAACCAATCCTTCTCCAAACTGACCATGACAGGCGACACAATTTACATCGTAGATTTCTTTACCCGATTGAAGCTCTGCTGCATCAGTTAGCAGGGAAACTGTTTCTTCATTAATGAATGCCCCGGTTCTTATTAGTTCAGCTCTTTTTAATTCTGCCGTTTGAATCTCTGCTTCATATTCTTCAGCCTGCAAGTTGCCTGTTCTGAAAACATGAAAATGAAGCATATAATAAACTGCAAAAACAATGGTAATATAGAAAAGCCATGTGAACCAGGGCGGAATACGGTTATCGAGTTCTTTTATCCCATCATAATCGTGATCAAGCATTATTTCATCTTCGCGTTCAATTGGAGCTGAACGGGTTATGTACTGCCTGAATTTTGCAAATGCAGATTCTCTGGCAGAGCGTATAACTTCCTTCCTGCCTTCGAAATAAATTAGTGCAATAAAGGCAGACACAATTATAAATATTAGGAATAAGGCTACTATATTATAATAATTTTTCGGGTAATCACTTTCGGCAGCAAATAACTGAGTTGAATAAGTGAATACAATTATTAATAAAAAATTTAATGTACCAGATTTTAGATTATTTTTCATTCACATCACCTGAGTTATTATTTTCAGTTTCATCTTCTTTTTCCAAAGGAAGATTTTTCATTTTCTTAATATATTTTTTATCCACTTTAATCATCCATATAATAAGCACAGCAAAAAACACAATAAATATTATTAATGATATAACGGGATATAATTCAATGCCCTCTAATGATTGTAAAACGTCCCGTATCATTTATTTGTCACTTGCAATTTTATCGGCTTTTATATCAGTGCCCAATCTTTGCAGATAGGCAATCAATGCAATGATTTCTTTATCCGGTTCTGCCGGAACCCCGTTATTCTGAAGATCGGCTGTAATTTGTTCTGCCTGTCTGATGAGATCATTAACAGCCAAATTTTCATAACCTTCAGGATAAGGAACACCAAGCTTACGCATGGCATTTATTTTAGCTTCAGTATTAGATATATCAAGTACATCCACAATTAACCATGGATATGGAGGCATGATTGATCCGGGAGACATTGATGCCGGATCTTCCATATGTAAATAATGCCAAAGATTAGGATACTTTCCACCTTGTCTGTGAAGGTCAGGTCCCGTTCTTTTGGACCCCCATAAGAACGGATGATCATAAACATATTCTCCTGCTTTGGAATATTCACCATATCTTTCAGTTTCAGATCTGAATGGTCTGACCAATTGTGAATGACAATTATTACAGCCCTCTCTTATATAAAGATCTCTTCCCTGTAACTCCAGTGGTGTGTAAGGCTGAACAGACGCGATTGTTGGTATGTTTGATTTAACTAGAAATGTTGGAAGAAATTCAACAATCCCGCCAATTGCAACAACAATGAGTGACAAAACAAGGAATTGAATTGGTTTTGCTTCAAGCCAACGATGCGAATATTTTTTATCTTTTATTTCTTTTATGAGTGCAGGAGCTTCTGTTTCTTCATTTGCCTGGAATGAACCCTGCTTCATCGTTTTTATGAGATTATACATCATCAGTATAAATCCGATCAAATACAATGTTCCTCCAAAGGCTCGTATCATATACATTGGTATTATCTGCAGAACTGTTTCAAGGAAGTTTGGATATTGAAGCACTCCCATATCTGTAAACTGCTTCCACATCAATGATTGTGTAATTCCGGACCAATACATTGATGAAGCGTAGAACACAATCCCGAGAGTACCAATCCAGAAATGAACATTAGCCATTTTTTTGGAATATAAATCTGTTTTAAATAATCTTGGTACAAGCCAGTAAAGAATTCCTGCAGTCAGAAATCCATTCCATCCCAGAGCACCAATATGAACATGCGAAACTATCCAATCTGTGAAGTGAGCAAAAGCATTTACATTTTTTAGAGATAACATCGGACCTTCGAATGTTGCCATTCCATAAGCGGTAATTGCAACTACCATGAACTTTAAAATTGGATCCTGCCGTACTCTATCCCATGCACCCCTTAATGTTAGTAATCCGTTTATCATACCACCCCATGAGGGAGCAATAAGCATAATTGAAAATACTGTTCCAAGAGACTGCGCCCAATCCGGCAGAGCCGAATAAAGAAGATGATGCGGGCCTGCCCATATATATATAAATATTAATGTCCAGAAATGAAGTATTGAAAGTCTGTAAGAATAAACCGGTCTGTTAGCTGCTTTCGGTAAGTAATAATACATCAGACCAAGGAACGGAGTTGTTAAGAAAAATGCCACTGCATTATGTCCGTACCACCACTGAACCAGCGCATCCTGCACACCGGCATATATTGAATAACTTTTAAATAACGTAACAGGAATAGCAAGAGAATTAACTATATGAAGCAAAGCAACAGTTACCCATGTAGCAATATAAAACCATACTGCAACATACATATGTTTTTCACGTCTCTTAATTATCGTCCCGATCATATTTATTCCGAACACAACCCAGACAATTGTAATTGCAATATCAATCGGCCATTCGAGTTCTGCATATTCTTTACTTGAAGTTAAACCAAGCGGAAGAGTAATTGCAGCAGCAACAATAATTAATTGCCATCCCCAGAAGTGGATATTACTTAACAAATCACTGAACATTCTTGCCTTCAGCACCCTTTGCATCGAGTGATAAATGCCCATGAAAATGGCATTGCCTACAAAAGCAAAAATCACAGCATTTGTATGGAGCGGTCTGATCCTGCCAAAAGTAAGGAAAGGTATATTGAAACTTAACTGAGGGTGGAAAAGTTGTGTGGCTATCAGAACACCAACAAGCATACCGACAAAACCCCAGATTATGGTTGCAAGGGCAAAGTTACGAACTATCTTATTGTCATAACTGAATCTTTCTAACTCCATTAAGTTCTCCTGTAGGTGAAGGTTAGATTATTTTTTTGCATTAGTATTTTTTTCAACTTCTTTATCTGCATCATCAAAAAGAATTCTGATCGAAGGCGTATATGTGTCCTTATATTGTCCGCTTTTTACAGCCCAAAGAAATGCAATAAGGAAACCAGAGGCAACCAGCAAACTTACTATTATAAGGACAACAATTACTTCTATAGCAGACCTCTTTTCTTTGCTAAAAAATTTGTTGTCAATGTGGCAAACGAAACAACAGTTATTGAACTTAGCGGCATAAGCACTGCTGCTATGAGTGGAGAAAGCAGTCCCTGAACAGCAAAACTTAAACCGATTACATTATAGAAAAATGATATTCCAAAGTTAATATAAATTACGTTAACACTATCCTTTGCATATTTCAAAAATACCGGAAGCCTGTTTAATATTCCGGCATCGGCAATTGCATCACTTGCCGGAGTAAAATTGCTGATGTTATCTGTAACAGAAATTCCAACATCACTTTGATTTAATGCACCGGCATCGTTCAGTCCATCTCCGATCATCATAACTTTAGCTTTTTGTGATTGAAGTATTTTAACATAGTTTAATTTGTCCTCTGGTGATTGATTGAATAATTGAACACTTCCCTTATCAAAAAACTTTTTCAGATTTTCTTTTTCAGACGGATTATCACCGGATAACAGAGATACTTTATATCTTTTCTCAAGTTGTCTGATTACATCACCAATACCTCTCCGATAGGAATTGGATACCGTGAAGTGACCGATAGATTCGTTATTTATGGCAATGTGTACCTCCGTTCTTAAAAAGTTATCTTCATCAAACTTAACAGAATCTCCTGTATACGAAGATGATCCGATTTTTATATGATTGCCAAAAATAATTCCCTCAATTCCTTTTCCAGGAATTTCGCTTAATGCTGTTACCGGAAAGATTTCATGAGTTTCAATTGAATCAAATATTTTTTTGCTGAGAGGATGAGTTGAATTTCTTACAAGTGATTTGATAAACTTTTGTTCATCATTTGTAAGCACTTTACCGTGATAAACTAAATCGGATTTACCGGGCTCTGTTATTGTTCCGGTTTTATCAAAAACTATGGAAGTGATTTTTGCTATCTTCTCTATAACCGCCGAATTCTTAACATACAGTTTGTTCTTGCCGAATATCCTCATTGCATTACCAAGAGTGAAAGGCGTTGATAATGCCAGAGCACAAGGACAGGCGACAATCAGAACTGCGGTAAAAACATTAAGTGCCGTTACAGAATTGTAAGGAAGCCAGGCTATTGTTGAAACCGTTGCAATAATAAGAACAACAGCAGTAAAGTATTTACTTACTGCATTTGAAAAATTTGTAAATGCGCTTTCTGTGGTTTTACTGAATGTTTCGTTATTCCATAATTGAGTGAGATAGCTTTGAGAGACCTCTTTAATAACCTCAAGTTCAATTGCCCCGCTCATTTGTCTGCCGCCGGCATATATCATTTCTCCACTTACTTTATTAACGGGTTTTGATTCTCCCGTTACAAAACTGTAATCAATTTTTCCTTCGCCATTGAAAAGTATTGAGTCTGCAGGAATTAGTTCATTTTTTCGTACAACGATTCTGTTTCCTATCATCAGCTTTGAAACAGGAATTGATTTTTCCTTTCCATCTATTAAAACTGTTACAGCTAACGGAAAATATGATTTATAATTTCTTTCAAAGTTTAAAGTATCATAAGTTTTTTCCTGCAAATATTTTCCGATAAGAAGAAAGAAGACAAGTCCGGTTAATGAATCAAAATACCCTGCACCTGAAAAATTTAAAACTTCATATGTTGAACGAATAAACAGAGCAAGAATACCGAGCGAAATAGGTACATCAAGATTTATTACTTTTTTTCTTAATCCTTGAACTGCAGAAATAAAATACCCGGATGCAGAATAAAAAAATACCGGCAGAGAAAGAATTAAATTCAGATATCCGAATAATTTTCTAAAAAAAACTTCCGACATATCAATTGACAGATACTCAGGAAAACTTAGCAGCATAACATTACCAAAACAAAATCCGGCAATTCCAATTTTATATATAAGCTTTTTATTTAAATGTGTTACTGGTTTTTTCTCAAAACTGTCTAGTAATATCTGAGGTTCGTAGCCAAGTGAGGTTATTAATTGTACTACCTGTTTAAGGCTTACTTCACCATGGTTATAAAGAACGTTTAGTTTTTTCCTTAAAAAATCTACTTTGGAATTTTTTATAGAATTATTCAGCTTGTATAAATTTTCCAGCAGCCAGATACACGAACTGCAATGCATCTGAGGAATATGAAAAGTAATTGAAGTGAGAATATCATCCTTAAAATCTATCAGCTTTGCAATAGTTTGCTCATCATCCAGATAATCAAACTTGTGTCCAAAATTCAAGTTAGGAGATAAACCGGGAGTCGATTCCAGGTTATAATAAGTACAGAGGTTGCTCTTATCTAATATTTGGTATACAGTTTTACAACCAGCACAGCAAAAAGACTTATCTTCAAATGAAATTAAATCATCCTTGCACTCAATACCACAATGAAAGCAAATAATTTGCTCGTCCGATTTAGATGATGCTGCCAACTTCAATATAATATCTTATAACTTTGTTAAGAAAATACAAACTCAGGGAATAAATGGGAATAAGCATCCTTCCCTAAAATGTGCCATCAAATTCCCTTAACAAAACTTGGTAATTATAAAATATTTTCAAATAGTAATTCATAATTTTCCTCTTGAGAGAAATATTATTTAATAGTTTCTCAGAGGCGGGAATTGCAGGTGATATTACGTTAGTTAATATGGATTATAAATTCTTCGATTACAAAATCATTTTCTTTGTAAGATTTAATTCATTAAAACCTGTATTAAATCAAAAGTTGATTAAAGAATTGCATATTTATAAACCATGAAGATCAGAGCTATATAGGGAGTGATTGTTGCGATAGATCCCCACAGGTTCCATTGTTTGGAGAGACTCTCATATTCCGCCCAATTAAATTTAGTTTCATCTTTAGCTAAAGAATAAATTTTCTTTTGAACGGGTC
>JAWOIK010000123.1:0-3258 GCA_046484705.1 Ignavibacteriaceae bacterium
ACGAAAGCGAAACTGCTTCAACCAAAGGAAAATGAACAATGAAAAAGAATATGGCAAACATCGACAGAGGAATAAGACTTCTTCTTGTTATGCTTATAGCAATTTTATTTTTAACAAATCAGATAAGCGGATTAGCTGCGATCATTCTGGGAATATTTGGGGTCGCATTTTTATTTACCGGAGGAACAGGGTTTTGTCCGTTTTATAAAATTTTTAATCTATCAACATTAAAGAAACAAGAGTAAGGAGAGCACTATGCAATACGGATTTTCAAAAACGACAGATTATAGTTTTAACCAGGCTATAGAAAAAGTAACAGACGAACTTAAGAAAGAAGGCTTCGGCATTCTTACCACGATTGATGTTAAAGACACACTAAAAAACAAAATAAATGTTGATTTTAAAAATTATACAATACTTGGTGCCTGCAATCCTCCTATAGCTCATAAAGCTTTGCAGACGGAAGAGGAGTTAGGATTACTGCTTCCCTGTAATGTAGTGGTTTACGAAAAAGATAACAAAACTGTTGTTTCAATTTTCGATCCTATGATGATGACCAAGGTAATTGACAATGATGAGATGATTCCCATTGCAACAGAAGTTAAAGAAAGACTTCAGAGAGTTTTAGAAGCCGTTTAATAAAAACCTATTTTATAAGAAAGGAAAACCAATGACCGAGCAATTAACAAAAGAAACTTTTTTAACCAAAGTTTTTGATTATGAAAAAAACAAGGATTGGAAATATGAAGGCGAACTGCCAGCCGTAATTGATTTCTGGGCTCCATGGTGCGGACCGTGCAAAATGGTTGGACCAATCCTCGAAGAACTATCCGAAGAATACAAAGGTAAGATCAATGTTTACAAAGTAAACACTGATGAAGAGCAGGAACTTGGAGGTGTATTTGGAATAAGAAGCATTCCTTCATTACTGTTCGTCCCGCTGGAAGGTCAGCCTAAAATGGCGGTTGGTGCTTTGCCAAAGGAATCTTTGAAACAGGCAATTGATAAGGAACTGCTTACAGCAGTTGCTTAGTGAGAGCTTTAGGTATAAGGTATAGGGTTTTATTTCAAGCCCTATACCGTTATACGCATACTTAATTACTTTAAATCGTCCCCCGACTTCTTCCCTTGAATACCCGAAATCATTTATTATCTTAGCTGTATGAAGATCGTATTTATTTTATTAACACTGTTATGTTCTGCAGGTGTTACTGCACAGCAAACCGGAACAGATGATTATACCAGGTTTCTGCTTGCGCAGAGTTACGAACAGCAGCTTAATTTTGATAAAGCCCAAAAAATATATGAAGAACTTTATCAGAAAGATCCGGACAACATTAATTACTTTAATTCGTTAAACAGGGTTTATACCCAGCAGAAGAATTATCCGGCTTCAATTTTAATTATTGAGAACAGATTAAAATCCTACCCGGATGATATAAGCCTTATTGGTCAGCTGGGTTCAACTTATTATATGCAGGGTAATTACGAAAAAGCATACCTGGTTTGGGATGAACCATTAAGTAAATCAACTGCCAATCAATCAACATTCAGAGTAATTGCAAACTTTGCAATTGAGCGGCGCGCATTCGATAAAGCAATTGAAATTCTTGAGAAAGGGAAACACACAACTAACGATCCTTTTATTTTTTCGATGGACCTTGCTAATCTTTATTCACTTACTATGAGATATGAAGAAACTGCGGAAGAATACTGTTCAATACTTGAGATATCACCAACACAGCTTTCTGTTGTGCAGAGCAGACTCCTTACCTATATTAACAAACCGGATGCGCTGGATAAAACAATTAAAGTTTTTGAGAAGAAAAGAAAGTCCGATAATCTTTCCATCCTTTTCCTGTTAGCCAGACTTTATACAGAACAAAATGATTTTGAAAAAGCCTTTAATATATATTCCGAAATCGATAATAGGCAGCAATCACAGGGCAGTGAACTTTTTAACTATGCCGAATTTGTTTTCCGCGAAGGTGAATTTGAAATAGCTTCCCCGGTTTATAAAGCAATTATTGATAAGTACCCTGATTCCAAAATAGTTTCTTCAGCAAGACTGGGATATGCAAAGTCCCTGGAAGCCATTCTCAGAAATAAATTTCTGACATCTGTTGAAGATTGGAATACATTTGCACGTCCGCCAAAGTTTGATTCTAAGAGTGTTGAACCGGCAATAAAAGCTTTTGAAGAAATAACCACAATTTATGCACACAGTGATGTGGCTGTTGAATCTTATTTAAGAATGGCACAAATAAAGTTCCGTCTGCAGCATGATGTAAATTCTGCGAAGGAATATCTCAATATCATCATTCAGAATTATCCATCATCCAGGTTCGCAATTGATGCCTTTCTTGATTTAGCAGAAATAACTTTGATTGAAGGTGATTTAGGAATTTCGGAGGATTTATTTGAAGATGCTCTTAATCTCAGAGCAGCATCATCGGAAAAAAAGAGTGTGGCGCATTTTTACCTGGCGAAAATAAAAGCTTACGCGGGTAATTTCGGTGCAGCAAAAACACATCTATCGGAAATAACTAAAAACCTTAAAGACAATCTAGCAAATGATGCACTGGAGCTTTCTCTGTTGATGAACACTGCAAAGAATGATTCGTCTAATCTTTTAATTTTTTCAGAGGCGGAAATTCTTGCTGAAAGAATGATATTTGCTGAAGCCAAACAAAAATATGATATCATATCACAGGATCAGCGGGCTTTTATTTTTCATTCAATAACTAAACTCAGGTCTGCTCAAATGGAAATGGCGTTAGAAAATTATGAGAGCGCCGTACAATTGTTAACTGAAATTTCTGAAGAAAAAGAAAAAAATATTTATGCCGATAAAGCTTTATATTTGCTTGGTAATATTTATGAGTTTGCGCTGATGGAAACGCCTAAAGCAATTAACAGCTATGAAAAATTGTTAATGGAATTTCCCGGCTCAATTTATCTTGACAAAGCAAGGGAGAGAGTTTTGATTCTAAGAAGTAAAACAAGTTAGAGAATAAAAATGTCGAAAAAACAAGGACAAAGAATTGTGAAGTGTTCATTTTGCGGGAGAGACGGTAATGAAGTAGGCAGTATGATTGCCGGGCCCGATGTTTACATCTGTGATATTTGTATTGCAAGCAGTGTTGATATTCTGAAAAACAATCTTGCAGCATATAACAATTCCAAAAAAGGTAAATGGACACTGCATTCACCTCAATCTATTAAAAAATCACTCGATGAATTTGTAATTGGACAGGA
>JAWOIK010000305.1:0-5846 GCA_046484705.1 Ignavibacteriaceae bacterium
AATTTTTACTTATTGGGAATTTACAATTAATCCGAGGAATTTATAATGGGAAAAAGTTCATTAATATTAGTTTTAGGTATGTCTGTTATCATCGGCTTCTTCATATTGAAGATGAATGCCAACTCAAAGGAAAACGTGGCAACTACTGTAAATATGTTTGAACAAACTCATGCCCGTCTTATTGCAAATTCAGGTGTTGAGACATATCTGGAAAAATTATACTTCGACAGAAGTTTAATCGGAAAAACAATCGTAGATAATCAATTGATGAATGGTAGTTATGATGTTAAACTTGAGGGATCTTACCTTGATGTTAAAATTACATCTACAGCCAGATTTATGGATGTAACCCACATTTCTGTAGTTCACGCTGCTTTAGAGGAGATTGAGGTACCTGCTCTCAAGGGTGCATTACAATTGCCAACTTCTCAAATTGTCTGGTCGAATGTAGGTAATGCAACACTTCACATTAACGGACACGATCATAATTGGGATGGTGAACGAACCGATACCAGTATGAATCCTGCTTCGTCTACATATGGAATTTATGTTGATAATGATGGGGACAAATCTATTATTGTTGAAAAACTTGAAAAGAACCAGAACGCTTATATCTACGGAAAAGATGATAATGGTGGAGTTGACTACAGCATTGGTGTAAATCCTGAAGGTTATGATCCAGCTGAATGGAAAGCTTTATCTGAACTCTTAGTCTCTGCTGCACAAGGAAATGTATTTGATTCCAAATCCAAAATTCCATCTCCATTGGGAACAAAAGATGCTCCAACCGTTGCAGTAATTAATGAACCGGATACAAGTAAGCAAGTATCACTGAATAATTTTGAAGGATGTGGTATCCTGGTAGTAAATGGTAATGTGAAAATCGCGGGAACATTTCAATGGCATGGTTTAATCGTTGCCTACAAAGATTCCAAGATGGAATTTGATATTGCCGGTACACCTGAGATAATTGGAGCAATTTTAGCAACAGGTAATACAATAGAATTTTTAGGTAAAGGTACCGTTGATTTAAAATATAGTTCTGAAGCGATAAAACATGTTTTCGATACAGCACCGGCTTATGGTTATAAAATTCTTAGTTGGTGGGAATAAATAAAAATTTAAAGAACATTTGTTAAAGCCCTCAACATTTTAGCTGAGGGCTTTTTTGTATCAATTCATTAGCCCATCCTGCCCAAACTTTAACTAAATATCCAGATCAGCACAACAAAAGGTGTTATTGCAGGTAATTATTACTTAATGCCAGCAACTAATTAGTCTGCAAACTTTCCTTCTTCACTTTATTCCAACATTTCATACAAAATTATCAATAAAAATTTTGCCTCATTATGAGAAGAGCATTTATTAGTCTGGTATAAATATTGGGCAATTAAGCCACACATTAAAAATCAGAAAGTATTATTTATTATGGGTAGTATACAATCACTTTTAGCAATAGGCGCTATATCAATATTTGCTTTAATATCTATAAGATTTAATTCTTCTGTTCTGCAGAATATGGGCACAGAGGTAGAAAGCAAGGTTTATCTGACTGCATTTTCTCTTGCCGATGATATGATAGAAGAAATAAAGCAAAAAGCATTTGATGAGCGAACTGTTGATTTTCAGGCTATTGCTGTTAATCAACTTACAGCTCCGGGTTCATTAGGTAAAGATGGTTCCGAAGTCTGGCCATATTTTAATGATATTGATGATTATGATGGATATGAAAAACCAATCAGCCTCCCGCATGCTGAAGGGTACGAAGTTACTTGTGCTGTGACGTACGTTAGTCCAGCCGGACTTGAAATTGGAACCCAAAGTTATTACAAAAAAGTTGAAGTTAATGTGACAAGTCCATATTTAAGAAGCCCGGTGGTTATGTCTTTCATTTTTTCACTACACGCAAAAAACTAAGGTTAAAAATTATATGAGTGTATTATTAGACATCTTTGGTTCAACATTCATTGGCGGTATGCTATTACTGCTGATCTTAAAGTTGAATATCTTCACATCACAGGCAGGTTTTTCTTCAGATAATGAATTAAAAATGCAGCAGAATGCTAAAACTCTCGCTGAAATTATAAATTATGATTTTAGAAAAATCGGATACAATCATGAAGGAACCGCTGTTTTAATTGCAGAAAAAAACAGAATAAAATTTCAAGGTGATCTTGAACGGCCGGGAACCGCTGGTCATGGAACAGTAGACGTTATTGAATATTTTATTTTAGATTCTACATACTCCGCAGGCACATCAAATCAAAGAGATATTGTACTGGTCCGGGTAAAAAATGAAACCGACTCATTAACAGGACCTTCGTTGGGTTTAGTCAGGCTTGAGTTTTCGTATATGGATAGTTTAAGTTTACCTACCAACGACCTATCAAAAATTAAATATATTAAGACTGAAATGTGGGTTGAACCAATTGACCCCGCAAATAATTTTGTTACTGGAAATAAAGATTCAGTCTTTACTTACTGGGAATTTACAATTAATCCGAGGAATATATAATGGGAAAAAGTTCATTAATAATGGTAATGGGTGTATCTGTTATCATAGCATTCTTTATTCTAAAATTGAATGCTAATTCTACAGAAAATTTATCTACAAGCATTAACATGTTTGAACAAACCCAGGCAAGGCTGATCGCAAATACAGGTGTTGAAATTTATCTTGAAAAACTATATGCTGATACACTTTTAATTAACACAACATCGCCTAAACTTGATCTCTTTAATGGTTCCTACCAGGTAAAGTTAGAGGGTGTATTGCCTAATGTAAGAGTAACAGCAACTTCGGAATTCCAGGGTATAGAACATGTATCTGTTGCTGATGCAATACTTGAACCGGTTGATTTTCCACCATTGCCGGGCGCTATGTATATCACTGGTAACTCAATATCAAATGCGAAATTGACTGGTGATCTGGACATAAGCGGTGTAAATCATGATATTAATGGTACAAGGGATTTGACAACAGATGCTGTATATGGTGTTAGTTGTGATTCCGAAGCAGATAGAATTGAACTCTTAACAAATCTTCTTAAACCAGATAAAGTTGAAGGTCTCATTAAGTCTACACAGACTGTGGGAACTCCTAGTGTAGAGGTTAATAACCTGGGACTGGATTGGAGTAAGGTATATCAATATTTAGCAAATAATGCAGATCAAACATTTTTGCATGATATTCCCAATGGAACAGACCTTGGAACTTTAGCTAGTCCTAAGATAACATTAATAAATGCTGATGCTGCTGAAAAAAAGCAAATCTCAATAAGTCAGTCGACTGGTGCAGGTATTCTGATAGTAAACGGTGATATAACTTTTCAGGGTAATTTTGAATATAAAGGAATAATACTTTGTTATAAGAATGCAACCCTGAAATTTTCTACACAGGGTACTAACACAATACTTGGTGGTATAATCGCTGCAGGTAACACAGTAGAAGTTAACTTAGGTGGAACATTTTATGTTAAATACAGTAAAGATGTTCTTGATTTGGTTAAGTTTAATTTAAAATCAAATGGATTTAGAATAGTCAGATGGTATGAATAGTACCGTTATTGCCTGTTCTTTTCCAAGCCCTCGTTCTGAGGGCTTTGTTATTTTAAACCGCAAAGTCATCATTACGTATTAATAACAGGATAGCGGAGTTTGGTACTATCAGTAATTTTTCTTTTTCAAATTCAATTTCAAAGGCTTCTTTTCTCAGAAAGATTGCCAGGTCGCCTGCTTTTGCCTGAAGCGGTATATATTTTACCCGTTCATCTGACTGTTTCCATATTTCATCTTCATTTGCAGCAGCAGTGGCATACCCGGGTCCAACCTTAATTATGTATCCGCTTTGAATTCTTTCTTTCTCTGCAACCCCAGCCGGCAGATACAATCCGCTGTTAGTTTTACTTGATTCTGCCTGCGGACGAACCAACACCCTATCACCTACAACAATAAATTTCTGAATATTTTTAATGTTAACATCCATCATTTAAACTATAATTAGAATATGAATATATATAAACTAGAAAATTGTTTCCCTGTCATTTTATTACAGTATTAATGTTAATCAATTAAATTTTTATTGTGCAATTTAATTTAAGATTAGTTTAAATAATTTTTCAAATACTTCCCTGTCCATGAATTTTTATTTTCAACAATTTCTTCGGGAGTACCGGTTGCAACCACTTCTCCGCCGTTATCACCTGCTTCGGGTCCAAGATCAATTATATGATCAGCACATTTAATTACATCCAGGTTATGTTCAATTATTACAACTGAGTTATTTCTGTCTATTAACAGTTGGAAACAATTAAGCAGTTTTGAAATATCATGAAAATGCAATCCGGTCGTTGGTTCATCGAATATGAATAACACATGTCTTTTCTCCCTCTGAGCCGTAAGGAAGGATGCCAGCTTTATTCTCTGCGCTTCTCCGCCGGACAGTGTGTTTGACGGCTGCCCGAGTTTTATATATCCCAATCCAACATCAGCAAGTAGTTGAAGCAACCTTGTTATCCTGTCGTTGCCTTCAAAGAATTTTAATGATTCATCAACAGTCATTTCAAGAACATCAACAAGATTTTTATTGCGGTAGGTTATTTCGCGAATTTCCTTTTTGAATCTTGTTCCTTCACAATCTTCACACTTTAAATAAAGATCTGCAAGAAATTGCATTTCAACTTTAATAAATCCATCCCCCTGACATTCTTCGCATCTGCCGCCGGGAACATTAAAAGAAAAATATCCCGGTTTATATCCCCTGGCTTTAGCCTGGTGGGTTGATGCAAACAATTCACGTATAAGTTCAAATACTTTAATATAACTTGCAGGATTTGATCTGGGCGATTTTCCGATTGGTGATTGATCAACAATTACAACATCATCAATATATTCCGCTCCTTTAATTTCATCATATTTACCAATAAAAGAAGGCGCATTACCGAAGTATTTTGCAATTCCGGCATAAAGTACATCGTGTATAAGTGTACTCTTACCGGAACCGCTCACTCCGGTTACAACAACAAATTTGTTAAGCGGTATTTCAACATCCAGATGTTTGAGATTATTTTCTGAAGCACCGGATACTTTAATAGTTTTTGTTTTCTTTACGTTTCTTTTAGATGGTAATGGGATTTTAATTTCACCGGATAAATACTTTCCGGTTAATGAATTCTTATTTTTAATTACTTCGGAATAATTTCCAATTGCGATAATCTCACCACCATTTATACCTGCATCCGGACCCATATCAATAAGCAGATCGGCTTCTTTCATCATATCAGCATCATGTTCAACAACGAGAACAGAGTTACCAATATCCCGCAAATTTTTTAAGATATTAATAAGTTTGAAATTATCCCGAGGGTGTAAGCCAATGCTGGGTTCATCAAGTACATATAGTGTACCTACTAATGCAGAACCGAGTGAGGTTGCCAGATTTATCCGCTGAGTTTCACCGCCGGATAATGTGCTGCTTAACCTATCCAATGTTAAGTAGCCAATACCTACGTTATTAAGAAACTGAAGACGTTTTATTATTTCCTTTAGTACTCTTTCAGCAACTTGAAAATCATACTCCGATAGTTTCAATTCTTCAAAAAAACTTAATGATTGTTCAATCGGTAAAATTACTATTTCGTGAATCGATTTATTGTTAATTTTAACCTGTTGTGCTTCCCTTCTTAATCGGCTGCCTTTACAAGCCGGACAAGTCGTATATCCGCGATACCTTGAAAGTAATACACGTATATGCATTTTATAAGTTTTGCTTTCAAGGCTTTCAAAAAACCCGTCAATACCTTTATACTTTCCAAACCCTTTTCTTAGTAGTTTTAATTGTTCTTCTG
>JAWOIK010000351.1:0-7216 GCA_046484705.1 Ignavibacteriaceae bacterium
GTGCTATCATCCAGGATCAGCAGGCGCGGATCAATCAGGAGTGCACGGGCGATGGCCAGGCGCTGCCGCTGGCCGCCCGAGAGGTTGACGCCGCGCTGCCCCAGTTGTGTGTCGTACCCACCGGGCAGGCCGGTGATAAAGCTGTGCGCCTGGGCGGCCTCTGCGGCCGCGATGACTTCCTCGTCGCTGGCATCGGGCCGGCCAAAGCGGATGTTGTCGCGGATCGATCCCGTAAACAGGACCGTCTCCTGAGGCACCAGACCGATACTGCTGCGCAGTGACTCGAGCGTGATCTCGCGTACGTCGTGGTCATCGTACTGCACCTCTCCGCCGGTCACGTCGTAAAAGCGCGGCAGGAGGCTGATCAGCGTCGTCTTGCCCGAGCCGGTGCTGCCCAGCAGCGCCAGTGATACCCCACTTACAGGAACTATTAGCTAATAAGGTCTTAGCTGCTTTAAAATACAATTATTAAGGTTACAGAAATTAAATTCATTTATTAAATCAAGGTAAAACGATTAATACGAAATAACTTTCAGTTCATTACCTTAGTAACTCAACAATCTGAACCTGTCAGATCTTATTAGTTTATTTTCAGCAAGTAAAATTTTAAACCGGAACAATCTAAAACGCTGAAATAAACCCTACTCCAAATCTTCCATATTCATTAGTAAAGTTGTGCGAATATTCGGCAACTAGTCTTATATTTCTTCTTAACATATAACCTAAATGAACAGCTAATGATTCGTAATTGCGCAATGTTCTGTCTAATTCATGCGTATCAGATTCAATATAATTATAAAGTAAAGCGCTGTACCATTTGCTATCATCACCTTCAGGACGATAAATTAATTCTGCAAAACCACCGCGTGTTTTTATTTTAGCATTATTTATGTTTCCAATATTATATTCATGAAGAAAGTAGGGATTATCATCATTTCTTTCTACATATTGAAGGTTAAGTTCGAGGGGTTCTATTGATATGGTCGCATCACCGCCAAACATTAGCGCTAAATTATTTGGAAATAAAAATCCTTCCGAACTTGATATGTATACCTTATGTTCCTCTTTTCCCCAATAACCAAATCCGCCTATTCGAAGATGATCACCTATTCCCTGAGAAATTCTGCCCAGAAAATTTTTATATTTATCATTGTCAAAGTTTCTGAAAACATTGGCCTGACCAATCCCTGTTCCGTTTAATACCATTGCTGTAATATCCGTACCGGATTCAAATCCGTAAGTAATCATGATACCGCGATCATAAGCTAAGTTTATATTTGATGAACCAACCTTAGTTTTGTAGATTTCATAATCATCATAAGTTAAGCGTAATTCTCGCTTGAAAAGCGGATCTGAGACCTGGAACTGACCCACATAAACATCAAGCTCACTGCCGAACAGATCATTGAACATTATGAATGCATCTTCGATACCGGATACTTCACCTCTTTCGCTGAAGAAGAAATAAAAATAATATGCAACATCGGGAGCAATAGAACCGCCGGATAAAAGCTTTAACAAGTATGGAGCAGTAAAATCCGCTTGTTCTGTATTTCTATTGTTGTATGTAAGATAACCTTCAAGTCTTAATGCAAGCGGAATATCACGTATTAATGAAAGTTCTTCATCACCGGTATCAACAAAGTATCTTGGTGCATCCTGATCTTTAAGAATAAATCCGTTACCGGCAAACTCATCTCCAAAATCCTTAAGCGCCGGAAATTGTGTGTGACATGTTTTGCATGACATATTGTACTTCCTTGCAAATGCCGGTATTGCAAATATATCACTTGCTAATAAAGCAATGATGAAAAGAGTTAAGGCTGTGATTGTAAGTGTATTCTTCATTTGATTCCTCTGTTTTATTTCTTAGTGAACTTAGTGCTCTGAGTGTCTCGGTGGTAAAAGAATTTTTCACCACCAAGACACTAAGGTCATATAGCAACACTTAGTTAATTCTAAGGAAGCACTGTTACATAAGTAGAGTGCTCATTAACTTTAATAATTTCAGCTTCTTCTTCAGGTACTTCAAGAAAATCAGCTACCGGCTTAACCAGTTTTTGATAATTAAGCACTGCTGTAATTTTCAGTTCACCCGGAGCAATATCATATGGTAATGTGAATGTACATGTCTCAAGTTTCGTTTCTCTCGGACCAATTCTGTAATCAACTCCGAGTGATTTAGTATTCCACTGCTGAATTGTCATTCTGCCCTGCGGATCGAAGTACGGCATTCTGAATATCCTGTTACCAATTGGAATTCCATCTCTCTGCACTCCTTTGAAATCAGGATCATTAAGTGCAATTCCCATATCCTGGTAAGCAAGAACATCTGCGCTGATAGTAAATTCTTCTCCTTCAAATCCTTTTCTATCAACAGGTAAATGAAATACATTTCCTTTTGCATCCAAAGCTTCAACATGCATCCATAGTATTCTGTCCTCAACTGATCCTGTTGGAAATTTATGTCCGGTTTTCTGATTGAATAATGCTATAGTAAACTTAACAACTTCACCCGGTTCAGCTTCTTTAATATCAGGATGAATTCTTAGTTCAACAGTACCTTTAACTTTTCCGGGATCGTGTGCACCATGAAATAAATGCTGCCATGCATCAGGATATTTATTACCCATTGAGGCAGTGTATCCTTCAGCCTGAGTCATATGGCAGTTCTGACATTTTACTCCTTCTTTGGAATAGGGACCTTCTTTCCACTCAAGATGGGTTGATTTAACCCAGACATTATATGGAGACATTTCATTATGACACGTTCCGCAGAATTCAGCGGTGCCAAGAAAATCCGATTTAATTATTTTATGTTCTGGTGAATTACCTGTTCCGCGCGGACCGTATTTGGTTTTACCATCAGCTGGTTCTGATATCCAGTTAAAATTATATGGTGTATCACCTTCAAATCCTGAAACCGTATGGCATAAGTCGCAGGAAACAGATTCATTCGCCCGTGAATTCATTTCCGGTAACGGCGGAGGAACATCTCCGGCAAGAAATGCAATTGGTGCGTGACATCCATTGCATCCGGCTTTTACTTCTGCAACCACAGGATCCTTTTCAGCATGAGGTACGGCAAGTTTAAAGTATTCAATTTCATCCCAGTGATGGGTGTATGCCTGCGACATCATTGCCTGCTGCCACTGACGATAGAAGTCGACATGACATGAAGTCCCGCAGAATTGCGGAGTTTTATAGTCATCATATTTTCTTGTGCCTAAAGCTTCTGCGCCTACTTTTACCTGGGCAATAGATGTGACGATAAATGTAAGTGAAAAAATTAATGTAAGTATAGCTTTCATATATACCTCCCCGTATAATGAAAAGAAATTTGAAAAGTGGAAAATTGGTTTGAGGTTATAGAATTCTGCGGCTTCTTAAAACAAAAGCTGAATTGTGAGAAAAAACTGAAAACTAAACAACTAATCAATACCAATCCCCTGCAACTAATCTAACAATATAAAATTGTTTAAAGACCAATTATAAAATAATAAAATGAACGGAAAGTTGTTACACCTTCCGCTCATCACCATCTTTCAGAAATCAGATTAATTACTTGAATTATCTGATTCAGGTAAACTTGCTATACAGCGGTTAAAAGCTGCAAGATGATTTTCAGAACCTGTGAGAAGATGTGAGTACACTCTGAGAATATCAGGATTATCAACTACTACATCAATCTGATACTGAAGATCATTTATATCGAGTTCCTCAATATCAACACCAACCAGTAAAGCTTCTGACAACGATACAGAACCCTGGGTAATATAGTCATCATACAAAACCTGGAAAGGTCCGGGAGGAAATACACCGACTTCATCGGATAATACCGGATCTTCAATATTATATTTTACAAGTAACCTAAGCATTGCATCCATATGCTTTTGTTCACTTTCTTTAATATTCAAAAAGACCTGATAGTTATAAAGGTTACCAAAAGTTGTATAAACATCCCGGGCAAGTTTTTCTTCCAACCGCATGTGGATTAGTCCGTCGATTTCCTCCTGTGAAAGATCAAAAGTTGAACCGCTTCCTCCGCCATTGCCACCATTACCATACTTTGAAAGCATTAATGAATCTTCTGCTGAAACAGGATTCTCATTACTGCACCCTACATTTAAAATCAAAAAAAGAACCAGAGCAAACAGAATAAGTATTCTATTTGATTTCATATTGTACCTCATTGTTTAATAGATAGTTAAAAATAAAAAGACGGCGATTACTCGCCGTCTTGTATTGTTTGATTATTTCCTGCCGCCTCTTTTATTTCCGCTGCCGGAACCTGATCCGGTTCCTGTTCCACTTGTTGAACCTGGTCCATAACCTGTACCGTCGTGAGGACCTACACCGTTGTTACCAGTTCCATCACCGGGTCCGTATTTGTTTCCACCAAACTTACTTTGTTTAGCTTTGCCGTTCATTTTCTTTAAACCGCTTCCATCCTGTGGTTTTACATAATCTGGATCCTGACCATTCGGGATACCATCACCGTCAACATCAGGTGCGTTATCATTATATCCATCGCCATCATTATCAATAAAATTTTTGCCATGGATAATTTCACCGGTTTTCAATCTGTTCTGATTCTTAACCTGGTTTTGTATTTCCCCCTGAAATTTGTTCTGATCTTTAGTCTGCGTCTTAACTTCATTCTTGGTTTTGTTTTGATTAGTTGTACCGCTCTGTGCTAAAAGATCGGATGATACGAAAGCTACTGCAATTATTATTGCAAGTAAGCTTAACAGATTTCTGGTTTTCATTTTGTTTCTCCTTTTTTGGTTTCTGTTATTCATATTTTGAACTAATGTATCCAACAGATGTGCCATCCTGAAAAACCGCTAAAACGGATAGATAATCAATAAAAGATAAGTGGATTCGACTTTATGGACGAACTTAATCGACTTATTAGACGAGATTAAAAATATTATATGAGTTCTATTCTCTTTATATAGATTAATTAATATTCTAAGTTTGGGTATGAAGATTAAGTTTAAATTAAAGCCCCGTGCAGTTATTCTCATATCAGTCTTAATTGCCGTAGTAATGTTTACTTCGGCCTACATAGAGCTTAATCAAAGCAAAAGAGATATTTTTCAACTTCTTTATGAACACTCCTCTGCATTGATTGAATCAATTATACAAAGTACCGATAATACACTTAATACCAGTTTTGAAATTGAAGATCTAATTACTGAACGGCTATTAAATAACGCCAGACTTATAAAAAGACTTGATGCGGAAAACAAAATATCTGAAGATGAGTTGATCAGAATCGGAAAAGAGAATAATCTTTACCGCATTAATATTTTTGATAGAAACGGAAACAGAGTTCTTTCTAACAGAGTCCCGGAACCTGATCATGAACATGGTGAAGAAAATATAAACAGGGCTGAAAGGTTAGCGCCAATTCTTGCAGGCGAGGTTGATGAACTGATAATCGGTTTGAAGCAGGCTGAATTTATTGAAGGTGAAAGATTTGCAGTTGCAGTTTCAAGAGCCAACAAACGCGGAGCGATAGTAGTTAATATTAATGCTCAGGAGTTTCTTGAATTCAGAAAAAGAATAGGTGTCGGTAAAATTCTGCAGGAAATGACAAAACATCATGGCATTGAATATATTGTTTTACAGGATACTCTTGGAATACTTGCAGCAAGTGAACAGATCGATACTCTCGAATCAATACAGGGTTCTGAATTCCTTAAAAAAGCTCTCCTAACCGATTCAGCTTTTTCAAGAATAACGGATTTCGCATCTGATGAAATATACGAGGTTGTGAAACAATTCGTTCTGGATGAAGAAATAATCGGGTTGTACCGGATAGGCATTTCACTGGAAGACATTCGAAATGTTGAAAGCAGAATGATCAGACGATTAATAATTATTTCCTTAATACTTGCGGCAATATCAATAATAGTACTGAGTATAATTTTTACTACACAGAATTTACAAACAGTTTCAGAAGAGTATAAGAAATTTAAAACACTGACTTCCTCAGTTCTTGAAAATATGGATGAAGCTGTGATAGTTCTTGATGGAATGAAAAATATTATTTTATTCAACACTGCAGCCGAGATTTTGCTTGATATTACTTTCAATAATATTTCCGGAAAGAATGTTTATCAACTGAAGAACAATATTTTAAAACTGACCGAATCAGATTTTATTTCCGGAAAATACTTTGAACGTGAAATTCCTCTTCATAACACTTTAAGATATCTGCTTATTGGCATTACTATAATTCTGAATAATAAAAATGAGCCGGAAAGTTTTATACTTGTAATAAAAGATCTCACAGAAATAAAGCAGCTTGAAAAAGAAGCTGCCAAGAATGAAAAGCTGACAGCAATGGGTGAACTTGCTTCCGGTGTTGCTCACGAAATAAGAAATCCCATAAATGCTATAGGTATGATTGCACAACGGCTTAATAAAGAATTTTCTGTTTCACAGCATCAAACTGAATACAATGAAATTACAGGTCTGTTAAGAAGCGAAGTTAACAGGATAAATAAAATTATCACACAGTTTCTTAATTATGCTAAACCGCTGGATGTTAAATTTGCTAATGTAGATTTGAAAATATTTTTTGACGAGATAAAACATCTTTTTGAAGAACAGGCGAAACAAAAGAAAATTAGTTTCATCATATCCGGTGATGGCAGAAGAATGTTTGTATTTGATCCTGATCTTATCAAGCAGGCATTAATGAATATAATCCAAAATGCTTTTGAATCTGTTTCTGATGGCGGTGAGGTTAAGATTAATTATAAAACTGAGAACAATAAATTGTTAATCAACATTAAGGATAACGGTCCAGGCATTCATCCTGATAGTCAAAAAAGAATCTTTGATCTGTACTTTACCACAAGAAAAGATGGGAACGGACTAGGTTTAAGCATTGCTCAAAAAATTATTTCTCAGCATAACGGTTCGATACAACTTTCAAGTTCAGTTAATGAAGGAACAACTTTCAAAATAATTTTAGCCGGAAAATGAAAGACTATTCAATTCTGATCATCGATGATGAAGAAGCCCAGAGAAATGTTCTCAGCGGTTATCTACAAAAAAAAGGGTTTAAGGTTTATTCCGCATCTTCAGGAAACAGCGGAATAGAAATAGCAAAATCAAATATGATTGAAATAGTTTTATCAGATTATAAAATGCCTGATAAAACCGGACTAGAAGTACTGGAGGAAGTAAAAAGACTGAA
>JAWOIK010000039.1:0-2872 GCA_046484705.1 Ignavibacteriaceae bacterium
GTTGAAAAGGAGCCCTGGCAAAACCATAAAACCTACCGAACAAAATATTCCAAATTTAAGAATCGTCATGATCAACAGATAATCCGTGACAGCCGTGATTCAAAATACTATGTTAATAAAAATCATCCTGAACATGAAAACTGGCTTATACAGCAAAAACATGATAACGGTAAACATAAAGGCTGGTATAAAGAAAAAAATAATAAGGGGAGCAGGAAAAATATTAAGCAAAAAGACAAGAGGAATAATTAACAATGCTGGTTAAAAGGTAGATCAGATATAATATCAGACAGATTAGTGGATCTTGACTAATTGAAATTTTTTATCTGACTTTTTTCATGCTTTATTTGATTATCTCTTGCAGAAACAAACTGTTTAAATCATACCTGATCACAGGTTAATTTTAATTATACATTCTCTTAGCCAAACGGATTAGTTCCTTTTTCATTCCTTCGCCTGATTGAATACATTTCTTTCTCTTACTAAGTTTCTTCCGAAATTAATGTTGTGATTTTTGTGAAAGGAATAATGCTATGTTGGTTAAAATTGCGCTTGCACTTATTATATTCTGGATTGTTGGAGCTTTCATGCAGCATCCGTTGGGTCTTGTAATTCATACTCTCCCTATGATTTCAATTGTTTTTATCCTGATTTCAGAACAAAAGCGGATTGCCAGAACTCCAAACGAATATTAAATATATTTTTTTAGTAAAGACAATTTCTGCAGAATGAAAAAATCATTCTCTTAACCCGGAGTGAATTCAAAGAAATATTACCAGAACAATATGATTACTAATAATCTATCTCGTGAATTGCACTTTCTGATTGGTACAGCAGCATTGGTAATAATATTAGCCGGGATTAATCTCGCCCAATCTGTTGTTGTACTTTTTCTCATTGCTTTTTTTATTGCACTGCTCGGAGCCCCTTCTGTGTTATGGTTAAAGAAAAAAGGTATACCCTCTGCAATTGCGGTTTTTATTGTTATGATTGGAATGATAACAATCCTGATATTGATCAGTGCGCAAATCGGTTCCTCTTTCACAAACTTTACGGATGACCTGCCTTTACTCCAAATACGTATCAAAGAGCAAATCTCAGATTTAGTTATTCTGTTATCAAGCAAGGGTATTGCAGTTAAAGAAAAAATTTTTCTCGAATATATTAATCCGGAATCCATAATGAAGCTTACTGCTGTGTTACTTTCGGGATTAAGTTCTGTACTTTCAGACACTACTCTTATTTTGCTTACCGTAACTTTTGTTTTACTTGAAGTATCAAATTTTCCCGTAAAACTCCGTGCAGTTCTTGGTGATCCTAAACAGGTATTTCCGGAATTCACAAAGTTTGCCAATGATATGAAACGTTATATGGTAATCAAAACTATGGTTAGTATAGCCACCGGGGCGCTGGTGAGTTTGTGGTTATTAATCCTTGGGGTGGATTATCCCATCCTATGGGGATTCCTCGCTTTTCTCCTGAATTATATACCCAACATAGGATCAATCATTGCTGCCATTCCTGCAATAATTATGGCTTTTATACAAAATGGTGTGGGAAGTGCAGTTCTCACAATGTCCGGTTATTTAGCCATTAATTTAATTGTTGGCAATATAATTGAACCGAAACTAATGGGCAGAAGACTTGGTCTCTCGACATTAGTAGTTTTTATTTCAATGATTTTTTGGGGCAGTCTTCTCGGTATTATGGGTGCAATACTTAGTATACCGCTTACCATGACATTAAAGTTTACATTTGAACGCAATGATAGAACAAGATGGATTGCCATGCTGCTTGGGTCAGAAAATTTCAGCAAATATTCTGTACCAACATCTGATAAAACAGAAATAAAATAATTATTAATTTGGTTTTACTTGTGTAATCTTACTCCTAAAAGTAAAATCACTCGCTTGATTAAGATAAACTTACCCAAACGATTTAGTCCCTTTTTCATTCTATTGGACGATTGAACTAAAGCACAATTCTTAATATTATTATTCAGCGCTGATAGGACCAATTAAGTGATCAGAAAAAAAGCATAGCCCTGATCTTAAAATATAATTGGTTCTTGAGACGCATCTTTGCATCTCTTTCCAGCTGTGAATCAACCTAGTATTTACAGCTGGATTTTATTTATAAAGAAATCCCGACAGAAAGGGAAAAATGAAATTCGATTATGTTCATGTCATTCCAATAATTTTATTATCATTAGCTTTCAATACTGCCTTATCTGATAGAAAAAATATTACAGATAATCCAAATTCCTACTTCCCCGTCAATCAAAATATAACGCTGGTGTACGAATCATCTTTTGGTGAGAGTGTAACAAAATACCTTCAGGATGGTGATTACATAATCAGCTTGAGTGAGGCAGATGATTTTATCTACAGGCAGGATCTTATTTTAAAGGATGACGGAGTTTATACAACAGAAACATATCAGTACTTCAAAGTATTCTTATTCATTAAAAAGGAAGCAACCTTTGTATACGGAAAACCACTGTTAAGATTTCCGCTTCCGATTTCTCCGGGAATGGAGTGGATTTGGGAAGGATATGAATTCTCGCACGGAGAAAAAAATAAAGTGAAGGTTTCAGGTAGAGCAATTGAAGAGGAGTATTTACTAACAAAAGCAGGCAGCTTTAAAGCAATTAAATTGGAAACCATTGTTGAAGGTTCTTCAAATTCCAGAAACACTGTAACAGAATGGTATGCCAAAGGAATTGGATTAATAAAAGCAGAGATTGTAATTGAAGGAGGAGGTATGATGGGATTTCTAAGAGATATTCTTGGATATGGAACTCTTCAATTCGAATTAACGGAAATAAGAAAGCATTAATCAAAAATTACTGATATTTGTTTTTAACTAATAA
>JAWOIK010000062.1:0-32741 GCA_046484705.1 Ignavibacteriaceae bacterium
CATAAAACGATCTGTACCGCCTTCACGCGCCCATAACGGAAAAAGGTTTGCTAACCCGGTACTGAATGCAGTGTAAGGGTATCTGTCAAATGTTATTTTCATTCCTTCAGACTGTGCGTTTTCAATCAGGTTTAATACGCTATCAATCTTATTCCAATTAGCTTTTCCCTGTACTTTCAGATGAGAAAGATTAACCGGTATTTCTGCTCCCCTTCCGATTGCAATAGCTTCTTCAATGGCTTCAAGTACACGTGCATCTTCATTACGCATATGAGATGTATAAATACCGCCATAAGTTTTCATCACTTTGCAAAGTTCCGTAATTTCTTCGGTGGTTGCAAAACTGCCGGGAGTGTATTCAAGTCCTGATGATATTCCGAACACACCCTGCTCAAGAGCTTCAATTGCAAGCTGTTTCATTCGTTCAATTTCTTCTTTGGTTGCCGGACGATCATTCTGCCCTACAACATAACCGCGGAGAGTTCCCTGTCCTACAAACGTTACAAAGTTAACTGCAGTTTTATTCTCTTCAAGCAGTTCAAAGAAATCCGTAAAACTTTCCCATCGCCTTTTATCGACATCATACTCATCATCAACTACTTTTGGTTTTCTTGGTGCAACAGAACTTCCATCCTGTCCGGCAGCTTCTGTTGTAACTCCCTGTCTTATTTTGCTTTCAGCATTTGGATTAATAAATAACCCGGTATCTGTATGTGAATGAATATCAATAAATCCCGGAGAGACCTTTAATCCCTTCGCATCAATAATATTCAGTGAAGATGATTCATCAATAACACCGGGGTTTTCAAGTGCAATGATCTTTCCGTATTTGATTCCGATATCTGCATGAAATTCCGGTTTGCCTGTGCCGTCCAATATCATTCCGTTTTTAATTAGTATATCGAAAGCAGGATTTCCCATCCGTGCAATGATTGATGAAGTGCTGCCGATTGTTCCTGCGGCAATAGTTACCAAAGTTCCGGTTTTAATAAACTCTCTGCGTGTGATGGATTTTGCCATGATTAGCTCTCAATGAAGAAATTGGTAGAAAGTAATTAATATTTAAAATTCGGTAGATATAATATAAATGGTTTTATTGATTTATTGTTTTTTGTGTAAAAGAATTTTTACGGCAAGTAGTAAGAGTATAAATAAAAGGTTTATATTCTTCTAAAATAATTTCTTTTGCTTCGCCATCATTCAAATTTAAATACTCCTTATACTTTTTTTTCAACGGACTATCATCAGGAAGCAGTTCAAAGTATTTTGTTTTTTCATTCTGCCCGAATAAAGGCAGATGTTTTAGTTCATTTAACTTACGGACAACAATTTTCTCAACCAGGTTTAAATATTCTGTAATTCTTTTCGATCTTGCATAAGGATCTTTTTTAGAAACTTCTGCAACAGGAATAGAATGATGATGAGAATAATATCTGCATATTCTTTCAATCAGAATGTCATCTACAATAGACATTACAGATGAAATTCCAAGATGTGCTACACGAATCGGGGTATCAATTGAATGACCGGTTCCCATTACGGGAATATGAAACTTATAATTTACGTTTTCCATTTTTTTCTCTTTTTATCAGCATTTTCGGGAAATGATTAGAAATGTTAGGATGAGCTGAAATTTGTAATAAAGTTAGTTTAAGCTAACTATAATAACATTAGACAGAAAGTGAACAAGTAGAATTATTCGCTGATGAACCAGAAAGTGGTAATATATGCCTAATCCCGGAGTGTTGAGTTCTATAATAATGAGAGGCGAATGTACCTTTATAATAATATAATTCAGGTTTTTGCTAAATATTGAAAATTATTTAATTATAATCATCTTTTTTGTTTGGACATATGAGCCTGCTTCAATTTTATAAAAATAAACACTGCTTATAAGATCAGAAGATTCAAAGATTACATCATATCTACCAGCTTCCATATACTTGTTAACAAGTACAGAAATTTCCCGTCCAAGCATGTCAAATATTTTAAGTGTTACAAATTCTGAATTTGGAATTGAAAATTTTATTGTTGTTGAAGCATTAAACGGATTAGGATAGTTCTGATATAGCACAAACTCTTCCGGGATAAATCCGGGAGTGCCACCAATATTGCCAGAAATCCCCACCATATTCTGATGCATCCACTGAATACGAGCTGTTACCCAGTTTTTAAGATAATTAATTTCATCCTGGTACGTCTGTCCAACAAAATAATTCGGATCGATATGAACGCCGAGTATAGGCCATTTTTCAAAATTCCTTACCTGCGCTTCATCAAGTAAACTAACTAATGAATCAATTATTCCGTGAATATTACTTGTGCTGAATGTGGAATTTTTCAATAGCTGCCATCTTGAGTAAATTGTATTTCTGAATGTGGTATCATCAAATAATTTTTTCCACCAAAAGGGCGTATAAAAATTTTCCCACAGGGGTATATTATTATAATCTGATATGTGCTCGATATCCCAACCATGAACCTGGTATCCGAGATAATAGTTTACATTACCGAATGAAAGATTATAATCCCATACAGGGCCCATCACTAATTTTCCGTTCAGGCTCTCCCTGTCTTTATGCATGAACATACTTAATCGGTATGCGTCAATATTTCTGCATATCTCATTTATAAGCAGATAGTCCGCAAATGAGTCAATGTCAATGTAACGCGGATAACCATTTGTTGAATCTGCAATATTTGATCCTTTCATCCTGGTTTCAAAATTATAGATATAATCCTGGATGTATTGCTTCTGCTGTGTTACAATTTCATCCGGTTTCGGGTAATGATACTGGTAAAATATCCGTTTATCTGATTGTGGAAATGGATAGTAATTTGAATACCATCCGCCAACATTTTCACCATCAACCTTATCGACTTTAATTATATAACCGCCTGTTAATGCATCACCAGTTGTATCAGGTGGTTCAAGTTTCTTTATGTTTACCCGGTTGTTATCGCGTTTAATTTTTTCAAACAAAATGTAAACGCCCATATATTCGCCGTTCAATACAAGCTCACAAAATTTACTTCGGCTTGCATATCTTCCTGTTTCATTTGCCAGTTTATATACAATGGCATTACGGATTAATGTCTTGTCAACATACGGTGCATTTAATATCCAGTCGTTCTCGGGTGGAAATCCAAGTAGTGACACATTATTATTATTACCTGAACTGTCCCGTGTTTCAAATCCATATTGTTTTTTAGGATAACTTAATGATGTTGATCCCCTCAGTTCAATCGCTATTTTACCGTCGTAATTATTAAATGGATCAGTAATGTAATTTCTCACACCATCACCGTTATAAATTATTCCCATGTCAACAGTGATTTTATGGTCTCCGGGTATTACCTGACCATTTGTATTAATAACAACAATGGGAAGGATTGATGAAGTAAAGGAAACAACAGAATCCGGAATTGTTATTGAATAAATTAAATTCTGTGTTAAAAGAACAATGGTTAAAAAAAGTACATATTTCATTTTAGTAAAATTAATTTTTTTGTATCTGAAAATTTTTCTGTTGATAATTGATAATAATACACTCCTGCCGCAAGTGATGATCCATCGAAAGTAACCTCATGTATTCCGGCTGGTTTCTCTCCGTTTACTAATGCAGCAATTTCGTTTCCGAGCAAATCATAAATTTTAAGGATTACATTACTATTAACAGCTAACTGATAACTTATAACCGTTTCCGGATTAAATGGATTAGGATAATTCTGATTTAACCTGTATTCATCAGGAATGACACTTCCTGTTTCATTCTCAACATCTGTTGCAACCAAAATAAAATCCATATATGAAAAATTAAATTCACCAAATAAAAATCTAACCTGGATTGAATGCTGACCTTCCGTAATATAAACATCCGCCAGTGTTAAATACTGCCAGTTCTGCCAGCCTCCAGTTGAAGGAACATTTAATGCTGTTGAATTTGTCTGACCATCAATAGACAAGAGAATTATTCCCCCACTGTTTTGTGCAGAGATATTAAAATTTACATCATATATACCTGTTTGTGAAACAAAAACGGTATACTTAAGCCATTCGCCATTTTCAATCCATCCGACATTATAACCATTTGATAGGAATGCATTAGTTTTCTCAATATCAACTCCATCGTTTCTGTAATTCCATCCTTTATTCCAATCACCATTTCCTGTATTCTGAAAATCAGCATCATTATAAGCATAATTCATTTTGCCCATGTCGTAATCAGTTGCATGAACAATTCCCGGAATTTCATTTAGGGTAAAAGGAATTATATTAGTATTAAACGGCTGCCTGATAAGTGCATCAATCACATCTCTCTGATATCTGCACTCTTCAAGTTTTAGTTTGTTAGCCTGGCTCATCAAGGCATCAAAGGCAAATTGTACGGTAGGCTGCGGTGCAGTGCCGTTCCAGTAATTTAACAATGTTTGGTATGCCGGTAGTTTGACTGCTGAAAGAGGCCCGGCTATAGATTCTATCTTTTTATGCGGCCACCATGCCCAGCCAATATTGTTGGTTTTCATAAGTTCAGCACAATCAGTAAACCAGGTATTTGAATTTTCTCCTGTTTCACCAAGCCATAACGGTCGGTTTGTATCAATACGAAGATTTAAAAGATATTGAATTGATTGCTGATTGTTGGTATTCCAGTATTTATGAAAACTATATACCATGTTTTCATCCCAGGGCGGTGTCAATCCGTTAAAATCAGTTGCGAACCAATTTCCTTCAATAAATATGAGATGGTTATTATCTATAGTTCGGATTGTATCAGTTATTCTAACATATAAATCACGAAGCGGCTGATTATTCGGTGGTAGATTCCATTTAGGTTCATTAATTAAATCATATCCGCCGATCCAGACTTCATCTTTATATCGTTCTGCAATTTTTCTCCAGATTTGAACAGTTAATGTTTTGTTCTGTTCGCTTTCCCATAAGGAAGGATAAGCTGGATTGTAATCGCTGATTGGTTCATCACTTTGTCCACCGGGAGCAGCATGCATATCCAGGATAAGGTACATCTGATTTGCTTCACACCAGCTTAATAATGAATCAACATATTCAAAACCTTTGTTAAGAAATACAGGAGGCGTGGTATTTGTTGCAAAAAGATTATAATGGAAAGGAAGCCGGACAGAATTAAATCCCCAGCTTTTCAGCGAATCTATATCAATTTTTCTAACGTAATTACTCCGGTACGCTTCATAAAATGTTTCTGTATTTGCCTCACCGATCAGGTTTGTAATTTTTTCCCGTATCTGCCATTGAGCGTTTGCAAAAGAGGAAGTGTGAAGCATGTAACCTTCCTGTAGCAGCCATCCGCCTAACCCCATTCCCTTAAGATAGACTTCCTGCCCTGCACCATTTACAATTTTGATATCCTGACTGTGTAAAAATCCTTGTGATTTGATCTCAGTATGAATAATCAATAAATATAATATGGTGCTAAAAATAATTTTAATGCTGTTCATTTATTCATCTTCCGGATTTAATATTTGATAGTATCCTTCATTTCATCTGATCAGGATCATTTTTTTGGTTTGAATAAAGTTTTCAGTTTTCAATGTATAGAAATAAACTCCTGAACTAAAATTGTTTGCATCAAACTCAACTTCATAAACTCCAGCCGGTTTTTCATTGTTGACTAAAGTAATTATTTCATTGCCAAGGATGTCATAAATTTTTAACGACTGCCAACCGCTGACCGGCGATTGCCAGCTGATTTTTGTAATCGGGTTAAACGGGTTAGGATAATTCTGATTTAAACGATACTCTTTAGGAATACTTTCTTCAGCCGATTCTTCCAAGGATGTATAATTATCATTAATCATTCCCGGGGTGCCGAACCCGGATGAAGCACTCCAGTTTTGCGGAAGTGAATTATCGAGATCAGGATTTATTAAAGAAAGCGTAGGTCCGTTCCCATCCGGTTCTGTAGGCCAGGGACTTTGATCATCATAAGTAAGTGAGTTAATTATATTCATCTTATCATCAAACAAGCGCAGCAATTCACCGCCTCCGCTTAATCCGAAGCCGGTATTTCCAAAAACATTTTCAACACCAGGAAATACTGTTTTAAATAAAATAGTATCCCTGCACAACACAAGGTATGCGTTTGCGTTTAGAATAGTTCCCTGGGCAAATACAAAACCGTGCATATCATCTTCATCACGGAAAATCCAGTTAGAAATGTTCACTGCTGTATCGCTGTTATTATATAGTTCTACCCAATCTTCAGGGTTAAATGCCACCGATGAATTATAGTTGATTTCGTTTATCACAATTTTTGGTATGCTGAAATTTTCATCGGCTTCGAATATTGCTTTAAGATTAACTACATTAGCAAGCGGAATTATTAAAGTATCGTTATCAAAATTTATAAAGCCTTCCCAACGCACAAATTTATATCCCCGTTCAGCAACTGCTATAAATTTAACCGGCACACCAAGAAAGTAAATACCCGACCAGGCTGTATCCGAAATTGTTAACGTATTCAGTTTTACTTTTCCCATGGCTGTATCGTTAATTGTTAAATTAACTTCTGATAATCCGTTCAACCCGAATTTTTGAATGAAATGATTGCGCATATAACCAAGCCGCTGACTTGCAAATGAATTCAAGACCTGTATATTGCTGTTCCATCCATTCATATTAAACTGATTCCATTTTAAAATGTGCCGGGGAATTTCAGATTCGATACCCGATTTTAATTCACTTACCTTATTGATTACCACCTGTGTGGAAAAAATAGAATTACTGAAATCAGCAAACTGATTAATGAAATCATATTTAAATGAAACATTCATCAATAATCTTCTTAACAACAGGGTTGACCATGGTGGATTAGGCCACTCCGGACCGCTGGGTGAAGTAGCAAAAGCTAAAGTGTTATGTGCATAATCACCCGGATTATAAAGCCCGAATCCGAAATCTGTATCATACATTATCCAGCGCCATTTTCCGTTAACAGATTTTCTCCAGTATTTAATATTTGCGCCGGGCCAGTCAGTATTTGCAAAATAAATTTGTGAAACATAATACCTGATAAAATTATCAACATCCACTTGGGATTTAACATATTCATAATTAGATGATATTGACATATCATTAGATGAAATGAAATTATACAATAACATATAGTCAGAATTGTTTCCATGAACCACTTCGCCAAAATATTCAAGAATATCAATACTGTCGGTATCTACATTATGATGTGCAGATATAAAATGTTCATTAACTTTTTCTCTTATATTGTGAATGCCCCAATACTCGCCATTCAGAAAAACTACTGCGGGTCTGTATGCCTGTTTGTCAATATCCACATCCTCAACAAGACCGGTCATCAATGCATCACGGAACATTGTATGTGTCCAGTCATTGCCTGAATTACGCAGTACAATCGATTCATATTTTGTGATTGGAAGATCGTCAAACAATTTATAAGAAATATTATTATAGCCGTAACCAGCTCTTGCGAATATTGCAAGAGATTTTTGGGCATGACCTCTGCTCCAGCCGCCGAATATTTTAACACCTGCATCTATTGAAAAACCATCTAATCCATTTTTATCAAAGAACTCTATGTGGATCGGTCTTTCCCAATCCTTCCAGAAATTTGCGCCAAAATACGGGAATGACGGTTCGGCACTGTCGCCAAGTACATAAATACCGGTTTCATTATCAAAGAAATTTTCGGGATTTGTTGAAAGTGATATAACAGGAAGCTGTATTGAGAAATTAATAATATAAGAGTTTGTAACTGTCCGTCCGGGCAGTAAACCACTTCCAAATGATCTTGCCCGCAATACTTTAGTAGATATTAGATGAACCGGTTGATCGTACAGTGTTGAACTTTCTTCCGGTTGGGATCCATCAAGTGAGTAACGAATAATTTCACTTGCATTTGAGGGAGAAAGTGTAACAGAAACACTGCTTTGATAAAATCCGCCTTCAATAGAAAATACAGGTTCACCTGCAATTCCCGCAGCACCTAATGTAAGGTTGCTATCACCGGGAGTTGATTCTGAAAAATAGTACCAGCTGTTCGTTCCATCCGGTTGTCTTCCAAGTGAGATATCTGAACCAATATATCCAAAGCTTATCTGGTCTGAGATTATACCTTGAGGATCAGATATGAAAAGTGATTCTCCATCAGCACTTAATTTGAAGTTTGTATGAAGATAAATATCCGGCATATCCAGCAAAGGATGAGTGCCGTTTGCGTTTGGCGGAATTACTTTAAGACCTAATGAAAGAAAAGGAATCATTGTCATATCAGATGAATTCGTTCCGTAATTATGCACCTGAATAGCAAGAACATTTTCCCCTTCCTGAATAAGCAACTGATAATTGGTTATTAAATAAGAGCCGGGTCTTCCTCCATAAACAATAACCGGTTCAATGGCAGTGTATGCGGATTGGTTATATGCAGGAGGGGTGTTTACGGTTCCTATGTTAGCTCTTGCAATCTCGCTTCCGTTTAGATAAGCAACAAAAGCATCATCATAATCTACATGAAGAATAGCAGCTGAAATATCATTTATGTTTTCCACAGTAAATGTATTCCGGATATAAAGAGATTGTACCTGCGGAATTATTGTTGAGTCATCATCATCTCCATATCCAAATCCGCTCGGACCTGAAGGCCAGCTTTGATCATTAAAACCTAAATTTTTCCATTGTGTTGATGGTTCACTTGTTCCCAGCCTGTATCTCCAGTTATCGCCCCAATTAATAATTGTTTCCCAATGCTTAACAATGTTTGACCTGTTTTTGTCACTGGCAAATACAAGAAGATGATCTTTTGCTTCAATGCTGAGATCAGGCATTACCCATTTCACTAAGTTTGCCGGGTCATCAGACAGAGCATAGCCATTCAGATTAATTGTTGAGTCCTGCGGATTAAATAATTCTATCCAGTCAGAAAAGTCACCGTCTTCATCAGCAATAACAGACGAGTTTGAGGACATTACTTCGTTAATAACTATTTGCTGAGGAAAAATACCACCAATAGTAAACAAGAGAATTCCTAAGACAAACTTTAATCCGTTTTTCATGTTCATCACAATATTATTTAAAAATGTTCGTCATCGTAAAATAGATTCACACGTGCGACACCTTCAATTCTTTTAAGATTACTGATAAATTCAGTAGTTATTTTTACATCTCTCAGATTTACATGATAAGAAAGTTCAAGCATTTCACCTTCATTAGCAGCTTTAGTATTTATCAGCCTGGTATTTTTACAGTACTTCTGAAATATTTTCAAAAACGGCGCCTCATCAGCATCACCGTTTGGGAAATAAGTAAACTGAAGCAGAAAATCTTTTTTGGAGGGACTTGATACATTTGATTTTGTAAGTATAAAAAATATTACTCCGATAATAAGTGTTCCGGAAACTGCGAGAATGTGAAGCCCCACACCGCAAGCCATACCAATTGCCAGTGAAAAAAATATGAATACGATATCCTGGGTTTCCTTAATCGCTGTCCGAAACCGGATTATTGACATTGCACCTACAAGTCCGAATGCACGTGCAAGATTATTTCCTATCACCATAATTACAATTGCAGTAATCATTGTAAGCACAATCATTGAATTAAGGAAAGAATATGAAATTCCTGGACCACGGTATGTTACCCGGTAAAAAAATGAAATGAGCAACCCGCAGATTAATGCAACTATTAAATTGCTGAAAACCTCGCCAATGGATAATGATACGCTAAGAATATTTTGAAAATCATCAAGCATATTTTAAAATTTTTACTTTTTGAGTGAATACATTTTCTGGTAATATATCTGGAAGAAGTAATCGCTTTTTAACTATGAAATTTTTTAACTCCATATGATTATCTACACAAATTGTATACTTCGATAATGGCCGCCGCTGCAATTCAAACCTGGTAAGCATTTTCTGCAGCCATTGAGGAAACCCGTTAAAAAATTTTAATTCAAGGATTACATTATTCAGCATTGCTCTTTTTAATTCATTATCATTGAATAAATCCGAAGTACCAGGCAATTTTAATGAACGAAGGTTCTTGTCTATTGTTATTCTTAAAGTTAAATCATGCTTTGAGAAATATGCTTCTCTTTCGTACACAACAAGAACCACAGGTACAAATGTTTTTTGCTTGTAATGATAGAAAAACCTCTTTGCATCTTCTTCTGAGTGAAGATAGCCTTTTTTCCTCATAATCAGATTTTCAATATCAGAACTTCTGAGTAATTCATCCAGATTGCTATACTTTAAAGGTGCACGGTTTTTTGAAATATGATTTTCAAATTTTCTTTTAATTTCCAGGAAAATTGTGCTATCGGATTTATCTTCGTTGTAACCTCTTACTCTTAATTTTTTTCTGATCTTTATTCCTTCAATTTTGTCCCTGTAATCATCAAGATTCATGGAATCGAAGTAAATGCTTCTTACTGTATATTCATTAAGTTCACGGTTTGCCGCATATTCATCCGGTTCAACAAAAGGCAAGAGTGAACTTCGGAATTCATTAAGCTGTGAATTGCTAAGCAGGTACTTATACTCAAGCCTCATCGGTTTCATTTAATTAACAAGCCTTTCACAGATTCGCTTTAAATATTCAACCGGCGATTTCTGACCATAACTAACATAACAATCTACCATCAAACCCGGGATTAATTCACTTGTATATTCATTTATGTATGAAGTGATAATAACCACCTGTGTGCCGTCAAGCATAAGGTGCGCTTTATTTTCAATACTGATGATTTCAACATCAAGTGCAAGGTGCTTATTGTTAAGAAACACTTCAACTTTTTGTCCTGTTGCTATGTATTTTCGTTCCTGCACTCTTACCGGAGATAATAAAATAAATTCAGAGTCATCGGCAATAATTAATAAAGTATCACTTCCAGTTTTTCTTGTTACTGATCCGTTTAATGGTGAAAGTAAGGTAAATGCATCTGTCCTGTTCCGGAGAATCTTCAACTCTTTTTCAAATGACTGTATGCTCTGCTTTATAAACTCAATCTGTTCGTTCTTTTCTCCGGTAGATAAAGTTTCTATCCTGGCATTAGATATAGCAATGTTAATATCGTAAAGATCAGCAGTACCTTTTGCAATTTCATATTCCTCGGCTGAAGCAAGCCCTTTTTCATAAAGAGATTTCAATCGTGAAAGAATTTTTTGTTGCTCTTCAGATTGTTTAACCGCAAAGGCTAACCTTTTTTGTTCTTCCGCTATTATGGCTTCTTTTTCGCCGGTAAGACTTACAGAAAGTTCTGCCTTCGATAACGCGATCTGCCCATTTAGGAAAGCAATTTGTCTTTCAACTTCATTTGAAGCAACAATACCAATCGTATCGTTAATAAATATTTTACGACCAGAATGAATAAGCGGATTTAATCTAAACTGGATTGCGTCACCACGATCGAATAATGCAACAGAATAATTCTCATTAACTCCTGTTTTGTTATCGGTAAGAACAGAGGTCAGTCTGCCGTCGGTTCCTTTATAAATAATCCATTCTTTAACGGGTAAAACCTTACCCTGTAAATGTAATTTATCATTTATTCTAATTGGAAGTATCAGCAGAATAACCATAATTACAACAATGGTAAGCACTATATAGAGTGTTTTACGAGAAGATAATGTTAACATTTTAACTTGACCTGTTTACTTTCTCCGTCGACAGAGAATCGAAATTCTGTTAAACGAAAAAGGAAGATACTGCTCTAACAGAGCAGTGATCTCCCTCTGAAAATTCTGACACTAAATATACAGGAATCCGGTCTATTTAAGTTTAAAACCAGCAGAAAGATTTTCTACAAATATTTTAAAATCTCCCGGTTCCATTATTCTTTTATTTTCTCTTCCAATAAAAGATAAATGATCTTTATTCAATCTGAACGATACTGATTTTGTTTCACCAGTTTCCAGAAATATTTTTTCAAACCCTTTTAACTGTTTATTTGGCCTTGATACTGAACCGTACAGATCGCTTACATATAACTGAACAACTTCCTGCCCGGATTTATCACCCGAATTTTTAATGTTAACTGTAACTATTAGTTCTTCATCCATACTCATTTCGGCAGAACTTATTGATAAATTAGTGTAAGTAAAATTTGTATAACTCAATCCATATCCAAATGGCCATTGAGGATCATAAGTATTGGAATCAAAATTTTCCAGAGGTTTGTAATCGTATAATGTTATTCCATTTGTATGTCTTGGATATGTTACAGGCAATTTTCCGCTTGGATTAAAATCACCAAATAAAACATCTGCAATTGCATTGCCGCCTTCCATTCCCGGAAGGAATCCAATTACCACAGCTTTCAGTCCGGGAACAATTGAGTTTATAACACGCGGCCGGCCTTCAAGCATAATCAGTACTACTGGCTTACCTGTTGCAATTATTTTTTTTGCGAAGTTAAGCTGGGCTTCGTCTAATGTTAAATTGAATATGCTACCCGGTGTTTCGCAGTAAGCCGGTTCCCCCAGGCATAGAATTACCGCATCAGATTTTTTAGCCGCATCAATAGTTTCTTTGGTGTTCAGTTCTTTGTTAAATGTACAGCCTTCTGAATAAATCACATTTTCTTTTCCAATTTTATTTTGAATGGCTTCGAGTACTGTGTTTTTTTCCTGAGGGTATAGTGATTCTTCGTTACCTTGCCATGTTAAAGTCCATCCTCCGTTCATTACAGAAAGCATATTAGCTGTTGGCCCGGTTACCAGCACTTTTATTTTTTTTGAAAGCGGGAGAAAATTGTTTTCGTTTTCAGTCAAAATGATAGATTCTCTTGCAGATTCAAGATTAGCTTTTTCAGATTCCGGGTTTGCAAAATTTTGTGATAATTCTGTATCAGGATATGGGTTTTCAAATAAACCGAGTTTCATTTTTACAGCCAGAATTCTACTCACCGCCTGATCAATTCTCCACATAGGTACTGCTTCTTCTTTAACAAGATCAACCAAATAATTATAAAAACTGAAGTCGTAAGGAATCATGCTCATATCGAGTCCTGCCATTACAGCAATTCGTACGGCTTCCTTAGGCGATTCAGCTATTTTATCTCTTGTATGTAACCTTACAATATCTTCCCAGTCGGATACAACAAAACCTTCAAACTTTAATTCATCTCTTAAAACTTCTGTAAGAAGGTGATAATCTGAGTGAGTTGGAATTCCATCAACTTCGGCAGAGTTAACCATTATAGTAGGGGCTCCGGCAAGAATGCCTGCTTCAAAAGTTGGCAGAAAATATTCGCGCAGCATTCTTTCTGAAATCCATGCAGGAGTTCTGTCAAGTCCGTTTATAGGAAATCCATAACCCACATAATGTTTTAAACAGGTTGCAAGTTTATCCTTTGCACCAATATCCATTCCCTGTGCACCTTTTATATATGATGTTCCAATTTGTGAAGCCAGGTAAATATCTTCACCATAAGTTTCCCACAATCTTGACCAGAGAGGTTGGCGTCCGATATCCATAACGGGATAAAAATTCCAAGGTATGCCGGAAGCTTTTGTTTCATACGAAGTTATTTCTCCTGATCTGAATGCAAGATCCTTATTCCAGGTTGCGGCAAGATTTATTGCCTGTGGGAACAGCGTTCCACCAATAGTATAAGTTGTTCCATGAATTGCATCAATTCCGTATATAACCGGTATGCCAAGCCGTGTTTCTTTTGTTGCAAAATCCTGTATTCTGGTAATGATAAAGTGCCAGTAATCTAAAGTGTGGGCTGCGTCATAAACATTAAGAATTGAACCGACATGGTATTTCTTAATTGCCTCTTCAAGCTTTTCAATATCAAGTTCATGCATCTGGTCTTTTGTTCCCTGTTTTTTTGATACTGCCTGGATGGTCACCTGAGTCATTTGTCCGACTTTTTCTTCAAGTGTCATTTTAGATAATAACTCTTTAACTTTTGTATCAACAGACGATGTAGTAAATCGTTGAGCTACTGTGCTGTTTGAGAATAATAATACTGAAAGTAGAATGACTTTTGATAAACCTGTAAACAATTTCATAATATTTTCCGGTTAGTGTTTTTGTGTGAAATATTTCATGGATTATTTCTTATTAATATTAATTTTATTCAAAACTGATTATAATCAGTTTAGCAAAACGAGTTTCTTTGTTTCTGTGAACGTGCTGCTTTGTACCGAATAAAAGTAAACTCCTGAGCTGAGCGGAGATGAAAAAGATTTTTTAGTATCAAGATAGAACTCATAATTCCCCGGCTGAAGAATTCCCATATCCTTAAAAAAAATTTGGGAACCCAGTAAATCATAAATGCTCAATTGGATTTTCTCAGCTTTGTTAATTTCAAATCGTATTGTTGTTTGTCCGTTAAACGGATTTGGAAAATTCTGTTCCAGGTAAAATGATTTACTTTCATTTTCGGAATCTTCCATTATTCCGGTGGGATTGGATTCGATTACAATTCCATTAATCACCGGATTATCAATCTTTGCTGCAAAATGAATATTTATAATTTCATCGGTTACAATAATGTTTGTCAGTTGTAATTCATATGCTGTGTTCTTACCAACTAAGCTGTATACATCCAGGTCCTCAATCATCCGTTGATTCTCAACATAAATATCAAATACACGGCTTCCTGACGAATTAAAATAATTCTCAGCAAACATCAGTTTCATATTATAATTTCCGTTTAGAACTCTTACACGGTATGCTACCATTCCATATTCTTCATAACGATATATTTCATCCTCATCAGTTCCATTTATTTGTAATGTAGCTCCGAATGCTGTTGAAGATCCGTCATAATGTCCGTATTCAACATTTTGTGCAAACTGTTGATCAGCAAGATAATTTAATGCAGCCGGTCCGCCGCAATTTATTTTAACAGGAAATGATAATGGCTGCGGCATTATAATAGACGTAGCTTTTGCACTCATTGTATTGGCCGGATTTGCTCTATCCTTAATATTTAGTGCTATCAGGTTCTTGGTTGATGTTAATTCCAATCCTGTAACCGAAAGTTCAACAGATTTCAGATCATTTTGCAGGACAGCGCTGTTTATAGTTACATCAGAAATAAAGTAATTAGATATATTCTGTGAACTGGTTTCATCAAGTTCTTCAGTGAACATTGCAAGTACTTTGTTTTCCGATGCACGTGCCCACATTAGAACAGGTGCTTTAACATCTACATAACCAATATTAATATTGTCTGTTAAACAAAGTATTAACTTGCCATCCTGAAAAACAGCATTAGCACGAATAAAATCACAACCATTTCCATCCCAGGTATGCGTAGCTTTATCCCAACGGTTTGTATCCCAGGAATCAAAATTATCGGTCCATGAATGGGTGAAATTATTTTCTGTTCCGTAATTTCCAGAACCGGGTGTATAATTGTAATAGCTGACCCAATCATAAAATGCAAAAGCCGGTAGAGCATCGGGATTAAATACCCCAGCCCAGTTTTCGTAAATCGGGTTCCAGACGTTCATCATAATTTTTTGTGCTCTGAACAAAGTTTGAATATGTTCGCCGGTTTGTTTAAGCACTTCTTCTCCATTTACAAACCAGGCGACGTATTCAGGAGTCCATTCGAACGCATAAACATGGTAATTCGTATTGGGAGAATTTACCATAGGATAATGACCTACATGATTGACTTGTCCCGGGGTAATTGTATTGAACTGAATATCATCGGAATAGCGGCCCATAATTTCCAGATCTATTTCATTCCAGTTATTAATTCCGCCACCACCATCGTAATAAGTAAAAAAAGATGATAACATTCCATCGCGGTGAGCGGACTTCATTCGTACTTCAAACCTTCCGTAGAGAAAAGAATTTTTTGTTCTGTATTCAGCACCCTTATAATCTTTTGCCGTAGAAGAATTACAAAGCAGTAACAAGAAAAAAGTCATGAATGTAAGATTGAACAACTTCATTGCTTAACCAATAAATTAAAAAAACTGACTATAATTTTAACAAACAGCTGTTAATACTAAAACGAAATAGAAAGAGTAAATTTCTGAATATCTGATAATCTTCCAAAGTATTGATAGGCATAGTCAACCATAACTGCAACATTACCCATCATATACTGCTTAATTCCAAAACCCGCAGTGAACGATTCTTCTGAATCAATGAGAAATAATGATTTATAACCACCTCTAAGCGATATAAAATCACGATAGGTATATTCGGCGCCAATGTTCACACTTTCATAATTATCGCTTGGATGAGATGCATCCATTGCAACGGTTAATTTATGCATTTCGTTATATACGGGGTTATATGCAACACCAACTCTGAAATTCAACGGAAGAGCCCATGCATTTGTTTCAAGATATGCTGGAATTTTTCCGTTGTTACCGCTGCTCTGTGGATCAATATCGTGCAAAACAAGGTTTGAGTTTCCAAGCATCTGCATTTTTGTCCCAAGATTGGATATTGACATGGCAAGCATCATTCCATCAAACGGGGTTAAATATTGAACTCCCATATCCATTGCAAAAGCCGTTGCATCCATTCTCCAAATACTCTGATAAATAAATTTGGGGCTGAAACCTATTGAAAAATTTTCGGTTAACTGAATTGCATATGCAATGCTGAAGGCAACATCATTTGCTGTGAATGTTTCACCGGTTCCTTCGGGGCTTTCAACTGTGGTTACTTTCATCTCGCCAATATTAGAACCGACATAACAAACACCAACTGTTCCTATGTCACCAAGGTTATAGCTTGCTGCAACAAAGTTATATTTAATATCTGCTATCCATATCGTGTGATCAAACATAACATTGGTGCCTTCCATTTTTGTGAGTCCTGCAGGATTCCAAAAAATGGCACTTACATCATTTGCAACACCCACGAAAGCACTGCCCATTCCAGTTGCTCGTGCACTCTGACTAATTAATAAAAATGGTGCGGCGGTTGTTCCCTTTTTTGATACTTCTGAAACAAACCCTTGTGCCAAAATCTGCGAATGTACTAATGCAATAAAAATAAATGTAATCAATATTCTTTTTTTCATATTAATATCTCCGCTATTTGATTAATGCAAATTTGCCAATATGTTCACCAACACCGGGCGCATCTACATGATAAATGTAGACTCCATAAGCTGCATCCATACCATCTTCTGTTACAAGATTCCATGATAATGATCCATCGAGTAATCCTGAATCTTTAAAGATTGTTTTAATTAGTGCACCAGTGATAGTATATATTCTTATAGTACAGGTCGCAGGAAGGTTTATAAAATCAATTTTTCTTTCACCTCTGCCGCTGGAGTTAAGATTTCGCCTTTCCCAGGAAGCGGTACCGAGATAGGGATTTGGTACCACATCAATTTTTGACATCTGATTCTTTGCAAGTTTATCATTAGTATTAACCGGTACTGTACTGAAAGTAAAATTATCACCCGATTTAAATGCTTTAGTCGTGCTTATCTGAAACTTATCACCTGTTATTGGTTCAAATGGTGTTACCGTAGGATCGAATGGTGGAAAATAACTTACATTCCATGCAAAACGAAGATTTCCTAGTGTTTGGTCGCCTTGAAACTCTAATATTTGTATGATGTCCCCGATAGAAAGAGTTCTTGATGTATCATTGTCCACAACTGCTACTTTTGAATAAGTACCTTCAGTTTTATTCCAGACTTTGAAGTTAACAGGAAACTTCCTATAGAATGGAGGCGACTGAATAAATGTTGTATCCTGCGGTGAATCAAAAAACTGAATTTCATAATCAGCCGGCCAGGGTATGCCCCGGATTGCTGTACCATCAGGGAAAACAAAAAGGATAAGATTGCTGTTGCCAACAAGCCAGCCGGTTAAGCTATCTACTACGGTTACAGAAGTGTCATTTATAATTGAAACTACCATCCCGTCAAAAGGCGGACTGCTTCTGTCAGCACCAATTGAGGAACTGTCGGAATTTCTTAAAATAGTATCCGTAACTCCTTCAAATGTGCTTATAATATCGAATGAAAGAGTTTTATATTTAGGATAGTCATCAGATGATTTGAACATTACACTGTATTGGGCACCATCTTTAATTTTTAGAGGATCAATAACATTTACCGTCATTGAGCCAGTGCCATTTCCATTAGCAACCTGTGAAGTGTTCCCAATAATCTGAGGCGGAAGGTATCCGGCAACGGGTGCATTTGGTGTAACAACAGCACAGTTATAATCTATAAATTGCAGATTACCGGAAAAGTCTTCGGTAATAATTTTTGTACATTCTGATGGCTGTAAACCTGCTGTTCCAAAATCCGGGTCACCCTGATCGTATGAAACAACGGCATAATAATAACGCTGACCGTTGTTAACTTCATTATCAACATAAGAATAGCGTAAACCTGAATCATCGCCGCGCCAGAAGTGAGCGCCATTAATACCAACCGGGTCAGGACCTTTAATACCATCTTTCAAATCAAATTGTGCAATCGGTTTCCAGTACTTAGGTGATCCTTTTGAATCGGTAATAACTTTTATATCATTAAATTCAGCCTCTGTACTTCTGTAAATCAGATATCCTTCAAAATCTTTTTTATAACCTTGTGTAGGATCACCGTTTTCATAACCAAGGAAAGGATCACGTGATTCTTCAGCAATTCTATCCCAGTAAAGAAAAACTTTTTTGTCGCCGGCTACTGCTGTTAGTTCGGGTTTTAATGGAGGTTTAGAAAAATTATAATTGGCATTATATATCTGCTGAACAGTCTCTTTGTTAAATATAAGATCATCGAGATTTTCTCCGAATAGTAAAGCCATAGAAAATCTTTCTCGCAAACCCTTATCAAGAGGAAATGGTCCGGATGCAAAAACCATGCTTATATTTGAACGCTGCAGTGAAGTATCGAAGTTATTATAGCTCATCTTCAGCCACATCGCTTCGTCATCCTTAGGCCATCCGCCGCCTGTTCCGCCCTGTCCTAATCTGTAAATAGCAACGGAGGTTAATCCTATCTGATCAGATTCATCTTTGTCTGTTTTATCAAAATTTGGTTCACCATCAGTAGGTAAGCCGTCACCTTCACCTTCATCGGGACCAGTATATTGCCTGTCAAAAGGTCCAACGCCATCTCTTCCAACATCATTATTCAATGGTTCGTTTTCTTCGGGATCCCACTGACCATTTCCATTCAGGTCTGAATAACCAACCCAATCACCATCATTATCAATACCGTCATCCCTTCGTTCGTCAATCATTCCATCGTCATCGTCATCGATTCCGTTTGTACCATTACCGGGGCTCTCCAGATATGCATAGCCGTAATACCCGGTTACCCAATTATCCGGAACACCAAGTCCGTTATCATCATAACAATATGCGAGATCGAGTACTTTATCAAAAGAAGCATTATCATCTTCGGAGTCATCTGTACCGCCTACACCGCAATCCGTATAGAAACCAAAAATAGTTGTGGGATAATCGAAATCTGCTAAATTGACTATATCATAATGCCAGAAAATTATATCTTCTGCAAGAACATGTGACCACTGAAAACCCCGGATTTCAACTCTTAGTCCAAGTCCGCCTCTATCAAGATCTGATGCAATAGGATAATAATTGAAAGGAGCTCTAGTCCATTCTTTATCTTTGGAATCATCCATAACAAAGAAGGTTTCAAAATCGGAGTTAAGAACACCTCGTCCGAAGTATCCGTACCAGAAGCCATTCCACTCAGGTGTGAGATCAAGTGCCGGCGGCCAGGTATCTGGCCAGGATTTTGGATCGGTGTTTATTGCTGGTTTTGTTGCCGAAGCATTAAGATAACCGGGAACTGGTTCAAGGCCCCATATCTCACCTGTTACAGGATCTTTATCCATCCACTCTCTGTATGAAGTTTGAAGCGGATGTACAATTTGCCCGTTTCCCGGGGTTGTAATTTCAGATGCTATGAGAACAGCAACCCCATCAAGATATGAATGTCCTGTTCCTTTCGGCCATTCTCCGGATGGCTGGAACGGCCATTGGCCGACTTCACCGTTATTATAAAATAGTGTTCTGACCTGATTGCCATCCATTACGCCTTCTCTTCTGTACTGGATATTTCCTTTTTCATCATTCCTGTACAGCTGAATCAGGTTCTGATTTTGCGCAATCAGCAGATCAAATGCTATCAACGTTATAAATATTATCAGTATTTTTTTCAACATTATATTCTCCGTTAAAATCTCTCAAATTGAAAACCTATGCCAAAACGTATTTCTCTTGGTGTAGAATAAAACCCCGGATCATTTACATATTCTTCTATTGTGTTTAATCCGATAACCGGTGAAGCTGTTAGTGTATTGAGATCCTGGTTTGCTCTTCCAGTCGTACTGTAAACACCAAATTCATTTTTAATATCCAGGGCGTTGTAAATCATGAGGTACGTGTTTAGTGTAAATCCAAACACATCAAACATTTTTTCGGCTCTCAGATCGAGGTTATAAAATGTTGGTTTGATTCCGCCGTTTTCAAACCTGACGCCTTTAGATACCCTGATATCTTCTGTGTAAGGCTGACCTGAACCGTACTGGAATATTAACCCGATATTCCAGTCGCTTATAACACCAATGTTAAGGGTCATGTTTAGTGTATGCCGTTGATCCCAGTTTAAGGGAACTACGGATTTTGTTTCCTCTATCGGAGGATTAGTCTGATTATTGTTATATACTGCATACGGGTCTGAAGCATTTCCTTCAGCAATCTGGAATGTGTAATCTATTTTTGCACTAAAGTAATCTGCAAACCGTTTATCAAGAGTAATAATAAATCCTCTTACGTTAGCATAATCTCTGTTTACAAATCTTGCATACTTAAAACCTTCATAAGAATTTACTATTTCCATTCCGAGCCAGTTTCTAATATCACGGTAATAAACAGAAACGTTCATGGCAAAATTTTCAAACAGAACCTGCTGAAGCCCAACTTCATAAATTACATTTTTCTCAGCATTCAGATCAGCATTACCTATAACAGACGAAAGGCTTTGTCCCTGGCTGATAAAAAATGCCGGGTTGTTGTAAAGATTTTCGAATGCAGGAATTTTGAAAAAGTGACCATATGAAAATCTTATTATTCCCTGATCTGTTATTGGAAATGAAGCTCCTAATCTTGGACTGATTTGAAATTTAGCATTAGCATTCTTCAATTGTGTTAAATATTTTTCTGGGTTTTCTGGATCCTGAACAACACCTGGAAATTCAGGATTCTTTGTAAGGTTTTTAAGATCAACAGGAACTTTACCCATCGAATTAAAATAATCGAACCGGACTCCGGCATTTATGATCATTATATCATATTCCATTTTATCCTGAACATAGGCTGAAAATTCAAATGGTCGTTTTGTATAAAGAATATGAGAACCGTTTTCCGAAATTGTATTAACTGCCTGGTAACCGGGAGTAAAGACTAAAACCCTGTTTCCTAAACTGTCAATTTGCTCTTCGGGAGTCAGGTTTATTAAATCATTACTATAGCTGAACAGTTCGTGAAGCCTGCCTTCAACACCAATTCCTATTTTGTGCTCTTTTGTAATTTGTGATGAAAGAGAATATTGTGCTATATAGGTGTTTGTATGTCTTGCATATCTTCCGCCCTGATTTCCGCCGGAACGAAAAGTATAATTTGATAACGCAATTCCTTGTGATGGATTTACATAATTAGTATCAAACGGATTTTCATAAAGGTACCCTTTATAATCATGTATATTTGCTGAAATTTTCAAACTCTGGTACGTATTTGCCGAAGGATAATGATTGATCTGCAAATTGTTAATAATGTTTTTACGATAGTGGGTCATCATTCCATCAGGTGTTTGCGAAAAATTGTGGCTGTAATATTTATTTTCATTGTCATCATAAAAAACACTTAATATAAACGATATAGCGGGCAGTGAATAAGTTAATTTTCCGTTTAAGGAATACTTTTGTTCGGGATTCATCGGAACATACGATCCGTCACCTGTATTCCTGGCTATCCAGAAAGTATTATCCATCGGATCGGGAAAAAACGGGACATTATCAGTTACATTATAAACCCGTTTGCCGTATAAGTATCCGTCATTCTTAAAATATCTTCCCGTTGCGAAAAAATATAAATTCTTAACCGGCGTAGGTCCGCTGAATGTTAATTGAAGATTCCGGGAAGCGACTCTGTCAATCCGGTCTAGATTTTTAAAAATTTCTGAATTGGAAGTAACGTAATTGCCTGCGTAAGCAGTTACGTAGCTCTCAAACTTTTCTGAACCGCCCTGTGTCACAATATTAACAACCCCTGATAATGCCTGTCCATATTCGGCATTAAAAGTGCCGCTTATAACTTCCATTTGTCTTATGGAACTGTTTTCAACTTCAACACCAAATCCGCCATTGTATGCATCGGTTACCGAAACACCGTCAATAAGGTAAGCAACATCATTAGACCTTCCTCCCCTGAAATGACCATCAATAACGCCTGCCTGCAGATTTACAATCCTGCCGATACTTTCAATAGGCAGCATTTTAATTTCCTCTGAAGAAATAGTTACTGAAGTTGAGGTAAGATCTTTCTGCACCATTGGCCGTTGAGAAGTTACAACAATATCCTGATCCATTTGAATAACAGTACTACTAAGCTCAATATCTAATTTTGTAGTAAGATCAATTTTAACCAAAACTTTTTCAACAGTAATTTTATTATAACCAATGGCACTGAATATTACCCTGTACTCACCGGGTGGAATATTATTGATGGAATAGTATCCATCAATATCTGCTGCTGCTCCCAGATAAGTGCCTTCAAGAATAACATTCGCACCAACAATAGGTTCACCAGTTGTTTCATCAACAATGTAACCTGAAATTTTGCCTGTGGTTCCGGCAAATACTTTAATGGCTACAAACAAAACTATAAAAGCGGCAAAATATCCGAACCATTTATAGCGTTTAATTTTATAAGGTTTTAACCGATCAATCTTATTCATTTCTTTTTCCTGCAATAATTATAGATCTCCTGAATGCAAATACGAAAAAAGAAGGCACGGCAATAAGCCGTGCCTTATAAAAATATTACTTGAGTAATATCATTTTGTTAACCTGAACATAAGAACCGCTTTCCAATTTATAGAAGTATATTCCTGTTGATAAATCAGAAGCATCGAATACTACGGTATGTATACCTGCATTTTGTTCCTGACTGATTAAGGTAGAAACTTCCCTGCCAAGCACATCATAAACTTTAAGAGTAACGAAACCGCTTTCTTTTAGTGAGTACTGAATTCGTGTACTTGGGTTAAATGGATTCGGATAGTTCTGAGCCAACCTATATTCATTAACTACCGGGATTTCATCTTCCACGCCAACCGGATCCCATAATGCGCCTATCCAGGTATGAGCCCATCTGGAAACATCGCCCCAAGACTGATCCTCATTGTTAACTGAGTAGCATAAAATTCCTTCTCTTTCATTCGTGGCATCAGCATCATTGATTGAATAATCAATAGGAATCCTCATACCTTCCAACGGAGCAAATACATTATCGTTACCAATTGCTGCCAGGTCTGTCCACGAAATTCTGAATTCTACGTTATAACCTGAAGGGAATCTTTCACCCCAGTAATAGTCTGTACCCAAACCAGCTATACTATCGGCGAGGCCATCAAGAATAACCCTGTTATATGCAAATCTGAAATGATAGTCAGGTTCATTTCCTCTTCTGAGTGTAGTGTGAGGTGCACCGTGCCAGTTATACAGACCCAGGAATATGTCCGGACAATCGTTCAAATATGAAAGTGCTTGTGCATTTGGTACAATTATATCATCCGTTATATCAAATGCAACGTACAGATAATTTTCATCTACAGCTACCCAGGCATTTACAGATAAATCGTCATCACCTGAAATTGTAGTATTGGTTACTATATGTCCGCTTCCATCTGATGGAAACATTCTGAAAGGAGTTATTGACTGCCATTCAGACATATCACCATCTGCAACAAAATTCGGAGCATTCAATGAAATTGTTGTTACGCCTTTTGCGGTATTTGTAACAGGAGCTGAATTAACACTTATCTCACTCTTATTTCCTGAAGCATCTTTACAAATTACTGCATAGTAATATGTAACATCCTGGTTAGTAACCGGGGCAAATAGAAGATGTGTTGCTAATTGATTATTTTCAGGAATATTAAACTTAACAACTTCTACCTGTGTTGAAGTAAGATCTGTAATCGGATACTTGCTGTAATAAACATCATACTTTTCACCTGTTTCACCGGGTACATCGTCCCAGGTAACAATATTCTGTTTGTCTCCCGCAAAAGCAGCAACGTTTTGTGGAGGAGGAGGAGCTATCACGTCAAAAACCGGATTTCCTGTCCACCAATCAGTTAAGTAAATTATTTTTCCGGCTATACCCGATCCCTCTGCCATCATACCAACTACATGAACACTTGAGGAATCGAAGTCGGAAGTTCCATCCTGATAAACCATTTCGCGAAGCGCAAATGAATAACTGTGCCATTGATTATCTGTCATTGGCTGAAATACAGTTCCAACTTTACCAGCACCGCCTTCAAACTGAATTCTTAATGCACCGACTCCTTCTTCACATTTCAGTTTGAATTTAACACTATCAACACCCCATGCACCAGCAAGATTAAATGGCGGATTTATAGTAGTTCCCATTCCAGTCCAGCCATTTCCCCATTCATTACCCTGAACCCATTTAACTGCATTGGTATTTGGTTCAGGACCAGCACCAGTTTCAACTTCGATTGTTGATTGACCCCAAGCCCAAATTTCAGATACATGAGAAGGGAAGGCAATTCCATTGAAAATAATTGCGGGAACAGCTTTAAGACCAAATCTTCTGAAACCATCAAATATTACAACCAATGAATCTGCCGGAATATTTGTTCCTGGTGTGTAGCCGGAAGTTATAGCGGAAATATTAAATCCAACAATTTTCGTTGAATCAAACTGATTGTTATTATAGCTGCCGCCGCCCCAGCCTGTAGGGAAAATAACAAATCCCGTATCATTCGGAATCATGCTGCCATCAGTGCTTAAAATCTTTAATGGTAATTTAAGTTCAAACCAATCACCTACTTGATCAAGAACTGTTGCATGTTCATAGATATACTCTTCAACCGGATCACCCGGAGAAGGCTGATCTGCAATGTGAATTCTGAAAACCATATTAGCGGGAATAGTTGGAGCACTCAGAACTTTAATCCAGATTGCAAGTGAATCGCTTATACTCCAATCGAATAAAGGTTCACCTTCCGGAACTCTTTTAATGAGCTGTGCGTAACTACCCCATTCATGGAATGCACCAATGACAATATCTGCTTCACCGGCACCGGTTCCTTCCATAAAATCTGTTGTGTTCAGTGTGAAATCCATTCGACTCGGAAATCCTTCGGTAGAAATCTGGTATGTGGTATCCAGACTAATATCCGAATCAAAGCTTTCAATTATCTGTGCCTGAGTAACAGATAATGATAAACCTATCATCAGTAGAAGAACAAGCTGAATAAATTGTTTCATGACTTTCCTCTTTTAATTATACATTTAGTAATTATTGGATCAGGTTAATTTCCCGATCCTTTATGAATTAATTGATTACGAAAGAAAAATATCAATACCATATGCTCCACAGACTGATTATTATTATCACAATAAATGCTGAAAATATTATATTCACATTTGAAGCACTGCCGGATTTGAACCTCAATAAACTGCCGGCAAAGTCATGTATACTTTCAGATATTGTCAATCGAAGTTTTGAGACAGATTCATTTTCTGATTCTTCTGCATAAACATTCAGCAGCATAATTAAACCGACACTTAATGCGAATAAGAATATTGCGAAATGAAGAAAATTAATCTGAAGAAGCCACATCAGAGATGGATGTAACGCAATTCCAATATTTCCAAGCATCTCAATAAACAGCCTGCCTAAACCGATTGATTCACCAACAATCAAAGTTATTATTGCAGTCCGTGAAGTAATTTTTTTTGAAAATAATCCAAACAAAAAAACTGCTGTGATAGGGGGACTGACAAATGCCTGGACACTTTGAAGAAATAAATAAATTTGTGAGCTTATCAGTTTTACAAATGGAACTATAAGAATAGCCGCTACTACTACAGCGGTTGTTGATAACCTGCCGACAAGAACTAGTTTTCTTTCGTTTGCTTCAGGGTTACGTAATTTATAAAAGTCATTAGTAAATAAAACCGCAGTACTGTTAAATGCACCAGCTAATGATGACATAATGGCCGCAAGCAATCCGGCTACAACAATTCCTTTAATCCCTACCGGGAGTAGATTGCCAGCTACTAATGTTGAATAAGCCTCGTCTCCATTGATTTCGGGATAAAGAGCAACAGCTATAAGGCCAGGTAAAACAAGAATAAAAATTGGCAGGATTTTTAAGAATGCAGCGAGCAAGGTTCCCCTTCTAGCATCATTTATAGAACGTGCACTAAATATTCTTTGAACAATATATTGATCTGTGCACCAGTACCAGAAAGCAATTATGGGTGCTCCGAACAAAATTCCTGTCCACGGAAAATCAGGATCTGAAATATTTTTGAACATACAAAAGAAATCTGCAGGTAGTTTCTGTTCTAGACCGGAAAAACCACCAACAGCATTGAGTCCGATAACAGATAATATAACTGCACCCAGAATAAAAACAATTCCCTGAAAAAGTTGAGTGCGTATTACTGCACTTGCTCCACCAGTTACGCTGTATAAACCTGTTATCAGCACTATAATAATTGAGGATGCATAAATGTTGAGACCGAATATTTTATAAAATAGTAACCCGGCAGCAAACAAAGACACAAGAATTTTTGTGAAAATATATATGATGATTGAGAAAGCGGCGAAGAATTTTCTTATTCTCCTGTCAAACCTGAGTTCAAGAAATTCAGGTACAGTAACTACTCCGGACTTTAAGTAAATAGGAGCAAGGATCCAGCCTAAAAATATTAAAGTGAAAATTGCCATCAACTCAAACTGTCCAACAGCTAAACCCCTTACAGATCCCGAACCGGCAAGCCCTATAAAATGTTCGCTTGAAATATTTGTAGCAAAAATTGAAATGCCTATTGTAAACCAGCCGATATTTCTACCTGCCAGAAAATAATTTGTATAGTTTTCATCGTTACGGCGAGAGTAATAGAATCCCAGACTAAGCACTATTATTAGATATACAACTAAGACAAGTGAATCTATTTGAGTAAAAACTACAGGCACTTTATAATCTTTTCAATATTTAAGATTATAGTCAGGACACAAATAGTGCCATTAGTTTTACAAAATAAATACTCTCATTATATCTTATTTGAATTGAATCCAACCAATTTAATTGAATCTACTTATTAAATTGATAAGCGACTTTTATTATTTTAATAAAAATTAGAATGAGAAGATTATTTTTATTTTAGTTTGAATTAAGAGAAATGGTAGGCGGCTAATCTGTAAAAAAAATCAACTAAGCGATTATCAGTTTTTTAATCCAAGTTCTTTTGCCATCCTGTAATAATTTGGCGGAGCTAAGCCAAGTTTTTTTGCAGTATCAGTATCGGAATCAGAATTGAGCCGGACAAATTTAAAATATCTTTCACGAATTATTTTTTCCATATCTTTTAAGGGAAGGATATTATCCGGATTAAAAAGATCACCGAATCCAAAATCGTCACCCGCATCCGAACTTTCCGGAATACCCAAAGCTCTTTTAGCCCTTTGTGTTGTTATCTTAGCCTCGGCACTAAACAGAATTCGCTGAACAACATTTTTAAGCTCTCTTACATTACCGGGCCATTCATAATTTAAAAACACACGCATTGTTTCTTCCGGAATTTCAGGTTTTTCCTTTCCCATATCTATACTGATATTGTATAAAAAATAATTGATAAGCAGTGGAATATCTGATACTCTTTTCCTGAGATCAGGAACTAATAAAGGCAGCACGTTCAAACGATAGTACAGATCTTCACGGAACCTTTTTTCTTTTACTTCTTTTTCAACATTCCTGTTTGTTGCTGCTATTATTCTAACATCGACTTTTATTTTTTCAGTGCGTCCAATTTTTTCAATCTCGCCATCTTGAATTACTCTCAGTAGTTTAACCTGGGCGGATAAAGGGAGTTCGGTAATCTCATCAAGAAAAATTGTGCCGTGATTTGCAATTTCAAACAGCCCCAACTTCTTTTTATCCGCACCGGTAAATGCTCCTTTTTCATAGCCGAACAATTCGCTTTCAACAAGCTGGCTTGGTAAGCTTCCGCAATTGATAATCACAAAATTTTCATATTTCCTGCTACTGCGGTAATGGATGTTATATGCTACTAGCTCCTTCCCGGTACCGGATGAGCCCCTAATTAGTGTATTTACATTGCTTTGAGCAAACTTTTTTATTTCCTCTCTTAGGTTTCCGATAACTTCAGATTCACCAACAATTTTTTTTTGCAATAAAACTTCCTCAACATTCCTGTGAAGTTTCTGGCGTGAACTGAATCTTTCTCGTTCAAGAATACATTTTTCATGAGCGTTAAAAATACTCATTAGAAAATCAGTGGGCTGATAAATATATTCTTCAATATCGCCGGGATATTTAGTGCAATACCAGAAGGCGCCAGCTTTAATAAGCTTATTCGCAAAATTGTAATCGGAAATATTCGTAGTCATTTTTGTAATTACAATTATCTGAAGGGTCGGATCAATATCTTTAATTTTTTCAATAAGATTCTCGCCCATCAATCCGCCAGCTATCTGAAAATCCATAATAACAATATCAACATTGCCTTTCTTATTACGTAGTATTTCCATTGCGGCTTTTCCATTTGATACAACGGAAATTACTTTCATTCTCTCGCTAAAAGGGGAAAGAGTATTCATTACCCTTCTTACATCATAATCTTCATCTTCAATTAACAGTATCTGAATATTTTTTCCTTCAAAGATCATTTAATTATCCGTTCAATTTGGTATTGTAATAGTAAACCTGCAGCCGCCTGAATTTAAATTTTCAGCATTAAGTTCCCAGCCGCATCTTTTTGATATTTCGTATGCAATATAACAGCCATAGCCGGAATTTTGCATATCTGATTTTTTTGTAGAGGATTTTTCGGCAAAAATATTTTTAATTCCTGATTCATTAAATTTCAGAAGTTCTGGGTCAATTCCTTTACCGTTATCTTCAATTGTAATAAACGATTTATTAATATTATTGTCATAAAATGTTTTACAAATAATTATTAGCTGACTATCTCCGCCGTGATCAATACTGTTTTGTATTAAGGGTTCGATCAGCTCCCATACAACAAATTCATTTATTGGAACCACAGGCAAAGCCGGATCAGTCTCCAGCTTTATTTCATAAGCATTTGATACTGAGGTTATTCTCAAAAAAATATTATCTGCTATAAAACTTACAACCTCGTTCAGATTTGTCCGAAACATAGTATTCCGTATCGTTTGAACAGGCGGATCAAACCATTTCATATCATAGATGACCCGTGAAATAAAATTTGAATACTTATTAACCCTGTATTTTATATCATTTATATTTTCCGGTGAGAGTTGCCTCAGATCTTCCTTAATAAAACCCATCACTTTTTCTGCTTTATGATGAGTGTGATAAATTCGTTTTGTAAAAATTTGTTCCTTTTGATAATTAATTTGTTTTTTAAGATTTTCCTCATGCTCATCAAAAAGCATTTTTTGTGCATCATCCCTTTCTTTCACAGTATATGAGGAAATAAAATACATTGCCAGCAGCCCCAATAAAATCAGCGATAGATAAACTACTGATGCTTCATCGTAACTGCTGATTACCTGGTTGCTGATAAAACTGAAATCGGGTGTGTTGCGCATATATACGGCACCAACATATTCACCCCTTATTACAAGCGGGACAAAAATATTAAATGTTTTTTTATCCGTTAAGATGCTTATTATTTGCTCTTTTGAAGTCAGTTCGTTCTCAACACTTTTATACATATCAACAGCATTCATATGCGCTCCGGTATGCACCGGAATATCTTTTTTATCTTCAAGCAAAAACTCATACAGTACTCTTCCCTCATCTATGGGAATTCTGTTGTTTTCGTTTATTACAATAATGCAGAGATCCTGTATATTATGCTTTAACTGCTGCTGACTGAAAATGATATCAAATGATTGAATAATTTTCTCAGATTGTTCAATATTTAATTTAGATTCCGGATTAATAGTTTCAAGCACAAGTTCAAGTGAAGTGGTGGTAAGGTTAGCGATTTCCTCCGCAGAATCTTTCTGATACCATTCCTGTGTGCTTTGTAAAAAACTACGCACTGATGCTTTGTTGATAAGCGAAATTATCAGTTGAAATGCAAATATTATTATGAACAATACTGTAAGGTGTTTAAACTCAAAATGATACTCTCTTAACTTTTCAATAAACCTTTTCTTATTCTTATGCATAATCACTTAACCAGAATTGATTTTTCCTTTACTTTTAAGGATGCTTCTTCAAGAGCTTTATCGACACTAATCTCATTTTTTATAGCAAGGTTAAAATAATACGAAAGCACATCAGAGATGTTTGTATAATCAGGAAGAAATGGTCTGTGCACACCGGTTTTAAGCAATTGCTGATAAAATTTCAGTTCCGGATTTCTTTTTATAAAATCATCGTCTTTATAAATATTGATATTTACTGGCAGATAACCGCCGTCTTCATACATAATCTTTTGTGATTCTTCACTAAGGAGAAATTTTGCGAACTTTAGTACCTCCGGAATTTTTTCTGAATATCTTGAGATCATCAGGTTCCATCCGCCATATACTGATGCCGGTCTGGAACTCTGGAAATGCGGTAACGGAGCCATACGCAGATTTTCTCTGATTTCTTCGGTTAAAAATTCATTGTCATCATCATGCATACTTGGCCAGCCGCGTAAAAATATCCCGTCATTCTGTGCAAAATACCTGTAACTTTCATTTTCTTTCAAATACACAACCTGTTTTGATGATACACCATATTTATTTACCAGGTCAACTAAAAGCTGAAGTGACTTTTTCCCTTCAGGTGAATCGATCAGTATGTTCCCGTTTCTATCAGCAATTGCTTTATTCTGATTAGCCATTAATTCAGCATAAGAACAAAGCAAACCTTCATAATCAGCTGCCTGAAAAGTATAAAACGGATTGTTGTTATTGTTGAGCCTTTTATGAAGTTGAATAAAACTTTCCCATGTAATTGATTCTGCGATTTCCTCAACAACGTTTTCATAATCGGGAAGTATTTTAAGAAGATCATTACGGTAAAACATTACTGCGATATCTATATAAAGAGGGATGGCAACAAGTGAATCGCCATAATAACATGTTTCAAGTGCCGGCGGCATTATTCTGCTGATCTCTGAACTGTCTAAAAAGCTTTGAAAGGTTATACTCCATCTTGCAAATCTCGAAACCCATATCTGGTCAACAGAAAACAAATCAATGCGGCTGTTTTTACTGCGCAGATATCTCGCTAATAACTCTTTCCGCTCATTTGTACTAAATTTCTCAAAGGAAAGATCAATTGTTTCAACTTTAATAATACCCGCATGTTTATCATTAAACATATCGATAACTTTTTGATGCGCTGAAGAAATGTGATCGACAAAATAAATTGTTTTTACTTTGGATGTGCCTTCGGAATCAAGCCCGTTAGGTGAAAATATAAAAGTAAAGAGTATGAATACCGTAACGAGTATTGAGCTAATAACTATATAAAAAAATTTTTCTATGTTCATCTTGTTTCAACAGCAGAATGCAAATTCATTTATTTTTTAGTTTCGTCATTTTAAATATAGAGTTTATCCAAAACATTTTTATATGAATTACCTTCAAATTATAAATGAAATGTTTATCAATTTAATAAGCATATTTTATTAAAATAATAATAGCATTCTGCAATTTACCTTAATCTATTGTTTAGGGTTACCGGTTAAGAGATTAATAAAAGGATAATATTGGGCATAATAATTGGAGAGAAATGATTTTAATATTGTAATTAATTCCTGAGATCCACTTAAACTTTACCAGGAGCAAATAATGGCTGTTACTACTCCTTCTGTAAATCAAAGCAGCAATGTAAATAACGCTAATGCAAATTACACGCCGGCATTGATTGTTTTAACTTCGTTATTTTTTATGTGGGGATTTATCACCTGCCTTAACGACATATTAATACCTCACCTGAAAGCGATATTTGATCTTACTTATTTTCAGGTTATGTTGATTCAGTTTACTTTTTTTACTGCATATGCAATTGTTTCTCTTCCCTCGGGCATTCTGGTTGAGAAAATCGGTTATAAATCCGGAATTATTCTTGGTTTATTAATTGCCGCAGTTGGCACTGCACTTTTTTATCCTGCTGCAGGTTATCGCTCGTATGGAATTTTCCTGTTTGCACTTTTCGTTTTAGCTTCCGGAATAACACTTCTTCAGGTTGCTGCTAATCCCTATGTGGCTATTCTCGGTAAACCCGAAACTGCATCAAGCAGATTGAATTTATCACAGGCATTCAATTCACTCGGAACAACCATAGCCCCGATATTCGGATCTATATTAATATTATCAGTTGCAGTACACGGTGCTGATACAATAGCGGGCATGTCAATGCAGGATGCAGAAGCTTACAAAATTATGGAAGCAAATTCTGTTCAGACACCTTATCTGATTCTAACCGGTATGCTGGTATTAATTGCAATTCTTTTCACACTATTTAAAC
>JAWOIK010000081.1:0-3278 GCA_046484705.1 Ignavibacteriaceae bacterium
GGATTTGATGGACTGTTCAAGTCAGTTGACGCCGGGCAAAAATGGGAACAGATGGAGACTATGCCGGTCAGGCTGGTGACCGGGCTGGGGATTGCTGCTGTAGGTCAGGATCAGCCCATCATTGGGGTTACGACATACAATGGCGGAATTTATATCACAACAGATGACGGGGAGACCTGGTCGATCAATAATAAAGGCTTGCCGAGAACACGCCCCACGGATGTTGTCTTCTCACCTGAAGGGACCAGTATTTTTTCTGCTGTGTCCGGTTTTTTGTTGAAATCCACAAATCGAGGCCATGATTGGCAAAAGGTTGAACTAAACCGGAAATCATGGAAAGACCGTTTACGCTCAGGCCTGAACAAGCTAGGGGTTCCTAACCATTTACTCGATTTATTTTTTGGCAAACAAGTAAAATGGAGTAACCCTTACCCTACTATCTTGGCCATCTCCCCAACCTTCTCCGTAGACCATACTCTGTTTTTTGGAACAAGAAGACACGGAGTGTTCAAGTCTCAAGATGGAGGCCTCCATAACTCAGCTATTTGGGATGGAATGGGACATGTGATCCCTGCCCTCGTTATATCCCCAACATTTTCACTTTTGATTTCATCTCTAACTCTTCGGTAAACAGGCATAACTTCCTCTTCTGTCCCGACTGCATCTGCAGGATCATCAAATCCAATATGAAGCCTATGCTTTACATCGCCCATAAAAACGGGACAGGTTTCTTTTGCGTTATCACAAACTGTAATTACATAATCAAATGATTGCGGTAAATATTTATCAACATCTTCAGCGATGCCGTTACTTATATCGATACCAATTTCTTTCATAGCTTTTACAGCAAAAGGATTTACTCTCTCAGCAGGTTTTGTTCCTGCAGAAAATACTTCAAGATTTTTATCAAACGATGTCAGAAATCCTTCCGCCATTTGGCTTCGGCAGGAATTTCCTGTGCAGAGTATTAATATTTTTTTATTCATTCATTTCCTTTCTACTGTTCATTTGTCAAATTGTTTAATTGTTAAATTGTCGCCTGTCAATTGATTCTAGCAATTAGACAATTAAGCAATTTAACAGTTAGAATAAAGATCCATAAATCAATCCGCTGATTGTTGCCATTATTACAACAAGCACAACGTAAACAACTGTTTTTTGTGTTCCGATTACGCCGCGAATCACAAGCATATTAGGTAATGACAATGCAGGACCTGCAAGCAGCAAAGCAAGTGCAGGACCTTTTCCCATTCCGCTGTTAATTAATCCTTGCAAAATTGGAATCTCTGTCAGAGTTGCGAAATACATAAATGCACCGGTGATTGATGCAAATAAATTTGAGAACAACGAGTTGCCGCCGACTAAATTTGCAATCCATGCATTTGGAATAATTCCGTTGTTACCATTTTGTGAACCGAGTAAAAAGCCGGCAACCAAAACACCAGCACCAAGCAAAGGCATAATTTGCTTTGTAAATCCCCACGTTTCACCGAGCCATTGGTTTGGTTCATCTTCTGAAAACGTTAAGGCTAAAGTTGTAGCAATCACTGCAACGAGAAATGGTATTGTTGGATTATTATAAAAGAATATAGCAGAAATGATTACTGCAAAAGTTCCGATTATCACATATAATTTTTTAACCTTAATTATATAAATCATCGAAAGTGCAAAACCAATTCCGAAGATTGAAGTGATAAACCATTTGTTCGCAAACATAAAATACCAGAATCCATTTGCAGCATCCGGTTTGCCCCAGTTAACAAAAACAAGAATTGCAACAAGGATAAAGAAGTGAAGCGATGTCTGCCACATTGGTCTCTCTTCGGGCATTTCAGGCATATTCATTTGTGCATCGCTTTTAGCTTTTTCTTCTTTGCGGTAGATGAAAGACATTATCAATCCGATAACTATACTGAAAACAACTGCACCGATAATTCTTGCTATGCCAAGTTCCAGACCAAGTATTCTTGCTGTAAGAATGATTGCCAGAATATTTATTGCGGGACCGGAATAAAGAAATGCTATTGCAGGACCAAGACCTGCACCGCGTTTATGAATGCTTGAAAACAATGGAAGTATTGTGCAGGAACAAACTGCAAGTACCGTCCCGGAAACTGAAGCTACTGAATAGGCAATCCATTTTTTTGCATTCGCTCCGAAATATTTTATAACAGCAGTCTGACTAACAAAAACTGCAATTACTCCGGCTATAAAAAAAGCCGGGATAAGACAAAGCAGTACGTGTTCCTGTGCATACCATTTGGCAAGATCGAAGGCAGCGATAATAGCGGCACTGAAAGATTCATTCTCAATCGGCATGAAATACGCAAAGAGAAAGAAACCCAGTATCCACAGAAATATTTTATATTCTTCTTTCCAGTTCATAGTATATTCAGCAATCGATTTCGATAATGTTCGAAATGATTACAGTAAAATTTCATTTAGCACATACAAAGTGTCTGTCAACTTTAGTTACTTTAGCTTTGTCAACATTAATTATTTTTTGATCTGCTATCCAGAAATCCAATGTCGATATAATAGATGATATTCTGGGGTCAGCCGGATGTGGATTGATCATATAGTTTACCCATTTACCGTCCTTTTCCTCAATAATAAAGCCCGTTCCTTTAAGAATACTTAAGTGCTTGGACACCGTTGATGTTGCAAGCTGTAAGACATCAGTTATTTCGCAAACGCAAAGCGGTTTTATCTGAAGCATTTTTAAGATTCGCAGACGGTTAGGATCGGAAAGCGTTTTAAAGAATTTGGTTTTTTCTTCAATCATAATAATTCATTTCGTTAACTAACGAAATATAAAAGGGAAGCGGGTAATATCAAAACTATTTGGATATCTCTTAATTATAATTAATGAAGAGATGTTAGACTGACAGCTAGATTGAATTCAAATATTCTTTAAACTTCAATAGATCAGTTGGCAAGTTTACATTAAAAAACATCTCTTTGGAATAGAATGGCAAATTTTCAACCTGAATGATCTCGTGATCAATCTTTTTCAGAAAGTTTTTAATTGAATATTTTTTTTCTTTATTAATAGAAGGATCATCCATAGAATTAAAAACATTTTCAATATGCGGAAGCAATGTCCTTGAGTAAACTCCAACTAACGGATGTTCATACAAAAAGTCTGTAAAATATCTTACAGGTTTATCGCTTTTATAGTTTATTAAATAATTTATCATATCCTTTGTGATTAAAGGGGTATCGCAGGAGACTACAAAATTTATCTTAGTGTGTGAGTTAAATAACCCGCTATGAAT
>JAWOIK010000182.1:0-3373 GCA_046484705.1 Ignavibacteriaceae bacterium
ACTATGTTTTACAAGTCTTGATGGAATGATGTTGATGTAGCCACCAGTTAATTGACTATAACTTAAATTATCATAAATTACTCTGTCACCATCCTGTTTATCCCAGATTGTTATTTTAATTAAATCACCTGTAACTCCTGCATCTATCGCAGTTATCAGGAATCCATATTTACCTTTGCCTGTATTTTTTCCTTCACCTCGGATAGTGATTGTGTTATCTTCGATGAGAAGGAATTCAACATCGTTCCCAGTTAAACTGATGCCAGCATCGGTAAATTTAACCTTTACAACTCCGGCTGCACCTGTGGGCTCATTCACATTGTGAAGGTTCATCTTGAATGAAAGGATTCCTGATATATTTTGATCTGATAAAAAAGCTCCCGCTTCAGAGAGGATGCACCCTTCAGATTCAATTCTGTTTATTGCCTGTTGATCGCCAACATTTACAATCCTTCCAATTTCCTTTGGATGTAAGAAGTTATTATTAGAAATTATATAAGCGCTCAATGCTTCAAACTCTGTTACACCTGCTAATACGTCTGGATCAGAATATGGGATTTCTAAATAATCCAGAAGAAATATTACTAACTCGCTGGCAGTTACCGAGTAAATTGCAATAGGATTAATCATCTGGTTATTAATTAATACTGAAACGAGTCTCTCTCCTGCCGGTTTTGTTGCGTCGTATTTATATTCTAAACCGGAAACCTGGATAAAGAATTCATCATTGCTTTCAATTTCACTTAGTCCAAATTCAAGTCCCATCCAGAGTGCTTCACCTGACAATGTAAAAGTGGCTATCTGGAAGCCTAAAGTGTTTACCATGTTGAAACCGTATCCGTTTACTCTGAAAATATCAGCCAATGTAAAAGTACCTTCCCATATTGGAAGCGCAGTTGAACCTCCTGCGTGAATTGCAATATCTGTTCCTGTCAGGTTTCTAAATGCATCTGTAACAAGATTTCCAATTGGAGTATCGTGTACGCCTAATTCTTCTAAGTCCTTTGCTTCCTCTTTATGAAAAGCATCAGCGTATCCAAATGCTTCCGTAAAAAATGGAATATCATAGAACGTTTCAATATCGCTTACCAACCCATCAACCATAGCCTTTACTGTCGGCTCTTCAGGGATACTTTCATCCAGATGAATGAGTGAGTATTCGTTTAACGATACTGTCCCATCTAAAGTCACATCTATTTTTAGCTTTCCGATATATGTATAATTTGAACCAGCTTGTGCAATCCACGTAAATCCTGAATTTGGATTTGGAACAACCATAGGTTCCGAATAGTTGTAATGATCATGACCGCCAATAATTATGTCAATTCCAGGCACCATCGAAGCAATAGCCATATCAAATTCAACACCTAGATGAGATAATAAAATTACGATATCACAACCTTCCAAATTACGGAGCATAAATGCGTTAGTTCCGGCAATATTCATTATAGTTTCAATGTCGTCTTCAATTATAACCGGACCCGGTTGAGAAAGTATATTAGTAGCCGGAGTTAGAAGTCCGAAGATTCCAACCTTTACAGTTCCAATCATTTTGGTGGTATAGTCACTTATGTATGCATCGAGTTCAGGAATAGCTGATGCATTTACATTTGCACCTAAAAGCGGAAAGGCATCGGACGGAAGAGGAAAAACATTTTGCAATGAACCGAGTAAAACTGCCGGGGTCAGATCAAATTCGTGATTGCCAATTGCCATAGCATCAAAACCCATCATATTCATCCAGGTTAACTCCGGAACCTGGAAGCCGTAATTAAAAAAAAGATCGCCGACAGATATATCGCCCGCATGTAATAATAATAAATCAGTATCTGATGCTCTTTCCGAAGCAATTACTGATGTTGCTCTGGCTATACCTCCCTGCTTACCGTTAAGAGATTCATCTCTGGGACCCAATGGTGCGAGTGTTGAATGAGTATCATTCAAATGTAAGATTGTAATCGTCTGCTGTGCAATACCGCTGACAGCATATAAGATTACAAAAAGAACTACGAGAAAAGTATTTTTTTTCATGATATCACCTTTCAGGAGAAATTGTTAATTGACAGGTGATAATCTCGAACTGTGTCAACTCTTTGTTGTCATGAAAATGTAAAAAGGTTGTAAACGTTTTAACTCTAAAACGTTAATTTTTGGTTGGTTATTTACAAAGAGGTATAAAAGGTTTGATAATTGAATCTAACTTAAGTAAGCAAGCCTTAAAATTTTAAAACAAATATCCGGAATTAAAATGATCGATGATTTTATAATTCCAGGCTAACCACGGGTAATATTAATTTTTTACGTTAGCAGAAATATTACCGAATCAATATCATCTTCTTAGTAACTGAATATTTACCAGCACGCAGTTGATAGAAATAAATTCCACTCGGAATATGATCTGCATCCCAGGTCATTTCATATATTCCGGGTGGTTGGGTTTCACTTACAAGCGTTGCAAGTTCGTTGCCAAGTATATCAAATATTTTTAATGACACAAATTCCTGGCTGCCTACAGCATATTTTAAACGCGTTGACGGATTAAACGGATTCGGATAGTTCTGATAAAGTTCAAATTCATCCGGCAGCAATGATAAATTACTATCATCAATATTTGTAGTTTCTTCAACAAGTGCAATTTTAAAAGCATCAGCTCTGATAACCGGTCCAACCGTGCTTTCACCTGTGTCAATCACCTTTATACTTGTGGGAACGTCTGCTTTTAAAAAATACTGACCAATATTTTTCCAGTTTCCGCTTCCCTGGTTCTGATCAAGATATAATGAATCTATAACAATTCCATCAGAAATAATTTTATATAGCGCATTATCAGCGGAATTGACTGTTTCAGGAAGGATTTCTAAAATATCATAAATCCCGTTTTTGCGAAGTTCAAATGTAAACGTTGCCGCTGGTCCGTTCGGTGTTGATTGTATCAATGCATACCTGCTCGATTCACCATACGCCTGTGTTACACTTGTGAACCATGTTCCGGTCTCCGAGTATATCCCGGCATCATCGTTATCAACAACAAGAAAATATTTTTTAACAAACGCAGCAAACGGAATTTTATATTCCGGGTTAATCGGATCGTTGCTTATAATTACAAGTGTATCTTCAACTGCACCCAGTTCATCGGGTATAAAAGTCAGCGGCAGATCAAACTTACTCATTCCAGGTAAATTCATCGGCAAGGGAGTGTTAAATAAAATATTACCTTCGACAGAAAAAATATTTTCTATTGACAGATCATAAATACCGGCATTGCTTATTTCAAGATTGAAGTAGGCGCTATCCTCAATGCTGATCTCTCCAAGGTCAAGAAACTGACTGCTGGTAAACAATTGCCTGTCCCTGACATATGCACTTATTTTCA
>JAWOIK010000188.1:0-12719 GCA_046484705.1 Ignavibacteriaceae bacterium
AATGAATTTGCTGACTATGATAGTAAATCATCGCAAAAATTCGGTTGGCATTTCGGGGCTGGGGTCGATATCCCTCTTTCTGAAAGAATTAAATTATCATCCGATTTCAGATACACTTTTATCGATTATGACTTTGGTGAAGTGCCAGGCACCGATGAGATATCAAGCGATTATTTTATAGTTACAGCAGGATTATTTTTTAGAATAGATTAATATTCACTTTTAATTCCATTAAACCGGTACAATTATTTTGTACCGGTTTTTTTGTTATTACCTTTCCTTATTAAAGATCTTGAATTTTTATACCGGATGAATAAAGTATTTTTGAATGTGAATATCTGGTTTTCACTAAATCAATATACTATAAATTAAAGAAATATCAGTATGAACACTAAGATATTGCTGTTATGCGAATTCACTTACATCAAACCAAAATCTCTGTCCTTGATTGCTGCGTGTCATTCAGATTTAGTTGAGGAGTTGATTGAGTTAAATTAGAATCGCTGATAAAAGTATCCTTAACTTTAAATAATAAAATTGTGATATCATCCTGCTGCTGATTATCACTCCATACTTCAGCACTTGTACTGATTTCATGCAGCATCTCATCAACGGTTCTGGATTTATTTGCATTAATAATTCTTTTTAACCTGTTATAACCGAACATCTCATTTTTAGAATTGAATAATTCAGGTAATCCGTCGGTTAAAAACATAAGAATATCGCCCGGGAAAATTTTTATTTTACGTTTAACAAACGGGAAATTTGTGAAACTACCCAATGGCATACCCTTTAAAGGAATTTCTTCTATTATATTTTCGCCGGCTCTGAACAAAATCAAAGGCGGAAGTCCGACACCTGAAATTTCAATATTATTATTATAGATTTTTCCAACCGCAAGTGACATAAATAATCTTGGAAGTTTAACCTGTTTAATGAAGTGGTTAGCTTTTTTTAAAAATTCTGTTACTTCCATGTATGGTGCATAGTTTGAAAATAAAGTTTTTATTGCTGTAACCATTGCTCCTGCCTGGGCTCCATGCCCTGTTGCATCGCCAATCGCAAAGGTTAGCATATTATCTTCCGACATATGAAAATCATAATAATCGCCGCCTATTTCAGATGCAGTTTTCATTGAAACTGCTATATCCAGTCTTGTGTGTTCAGGTAAACTTTGTGGTATCATTGAAAGCTGCACCTGCCGTGCAGATTCGAGTTCTTTACTTTTCCTATTGTATTCAGATTCCAGTAATTCTGTCTGATTTTTGATTTGCATGGTCTTCCAGAAATCCAGCCTCATATAGTATTCTATACCATAACTTGAAAACATTCCCAGCATGTTTGCAGCAATTAAAAAGAAACTGTTATTAATTAAATTTTCAACCGGGATCTGATTCAATAAAATCGCGACAGTTATATAATAAATTATGAGGGACCAGGTGCTTAAACTTGCAAAAATGAATCTTAATCTTAGTAAGCTGTGGGCATAAATAATGGTTAGTATAATACCAACATAAATACCATATCCCCCGTACTTTTCCGAAACCAGGACTAACCAAACCACATCCAGACCTCCGAATACTATGAACAGCATCATAATTTGCTGATAGTATTTGTGAAGCACCGGAATGAAAGTGGTTAGTAATACGATCCCGAATATCAGGATACCAATTAATCTAATAGTTATAACTTCTTCCTCTGCCAGCGGAATAATGTAATCATCTAAAAATCCAAAAATCAGGTATAATCCTATCGCAAAAAGAATTGATCCCCTGGCAAGCCATAATGATCTTTTAATAAGATCTGTATTGAATTCCCTGTTGAGTGATTTTGATTTAAAATTTAGTGTGAACGGATTCAAGGAATCTGAATATGATTTTTTTTCAAATTTAAATTTCATAAGATTTTTTGTTTTGATATTCAAATTCCTTTATTTGATTGAATTTGCTATTGATATAATTGTATCAGCACACAAATGAATATCCGATTCCTCTGTTGCCCAGGATGAAACACTGATTCGCATTGCGGTTTCTCCTTTCCAGATTGTACCGCCGCACCAGCAGGTTCCATCCTCCTGTATAGCTTTAATAATTTTTTCTGTTCTCTCACTACTGCCGAACGAAACAAGTACCTGGTTTATTTTTACATCATTCAGAATGCTGAATCCTGCATTCTTCAACCTAAGTGAAAATAATTCAGCAAGCTTGCATGTTCTTTCAATTAATTCTGCTACACCACTTTTTCCAAGAGTTTTTAATGCAGCCCAAATTTCAATTCCTCTTGCCCGCCTTGAAAGTTCAGGAGTAAACTGATATGGAATTCTTGAGCCTGACTGATCGAGATAATCTCCGGACAGAGACATTGCGGCTTTAAGATCATCGGCATTTTTACATAAGATAATACCGGAGTCATAAGGAACGTTTAACCACTTGTGAGCGTCGGTTGCCCAGGAATCAGCATCTTCATACCCTATTGTTAAATGGGAATATTCCGGTGAAGAACCGGCCCAAAGCCCGAATGCACCATCAACATGCACCCACGAACCCATGGCTTTTGCATAGGGGATAATATGTTCTGCCGGATCGAATGAACCTGTGTTTACATTACCAGCCTGCAAACAGACTATTGTATTTTCATTCACTTTAGGAAATTTGCCAACCCGCATTCTTCCCTGGGAATCAACCGGAACTTTGGTTACCCTGCTCCTTCCAAGACCTAAAATACTAAGCGCTTTCAGCAAACTTCCGTGAGCTTGTTCACCTGTAACTACTTCAATTTCAGGGGCACCGTATAAACCTCTTTCCTGTACATCCCAGCCATATCTTTTTATAATATGATGTCGTGCTGCTGCAAGTCCCGTTAAGTTTGCCATTGTTACACCAGTTGTAAAACCAGCGACAGATTCTTTTGATACAGGTAATATTTCAACAAGCCATTTAGAGACTACATCTTCAACCGCAGCGGAAACCGGTGAAGTAACTTCAAGCCCTGCATTCTGATCCCAAACTCCTGAAAGCCAGTTAGCAGCTAATGCTGCGGGCTGACTTCCCCCGATTACGAAACCGAAATATCTTCTGCCCGCACTTGCTGTTGCTGCCGGTGATCCGTGTTTGTGCAACATTCCCAGTACCTCTGCCGGATCACTTGAATTTTCCGGTATTGGCTCGATAAACTTTTTTAAATTTTCAAGATTTTCTTTGGTTGGATAAACTTTTCTTGTATTTAGTTTTTCTAAGTACTCCATTCCATATCCCTTCGTTATGAAGAGAAGATTGTCTAACTGCCTTAATCTTTCCTCTTCATTATTTGGATAAGGATTATTTATTGATTCATCAACTTCTCTTAACTGGTTATCAATAGTATTATTGCTTAATTGAAACATAATTTCTCCAAACTTCAGTTATTATTTTTTTTTAGAAAATTCCTTTTGTAATCAGGAACGGAATTAAGATATATAGGATTGAATCTCTTACTGTATAGTAAGCTATGATTACTGCAAACACTTTCCATCCGCGTTTTTTTAGTAGTGCTTTAAATCCTTCACGTTTTACAATCAGAATGCTGTCAATAATATAATACTTGTAGAATCTTATCAAGATATTTTTTGCTGATAATCTTTCTAATGCAACTTCTAATGTTTTCAATTTTATACTCCTTACTAATAAGAGTGAAGCGAGGAAATCTTTTTCAGATTATGCTTCGCCTCACCCGATAAATTAACATAAATATTTTAATTTATTCAGCTTCGCCAAAAGCAGGCTGGGATGTTTTTGATTTTTTCCCGGTTGGAAAGATCATAGGGACACTTCTGCGGTAGTTGATATATTTTTTCCCGTGTTCTCTTACAAGATCTTTCTCTTCCAGTATTATTGCAACAAAAATGTAAGCTGTGGTGGCAATTGCAAACACAAGGTGCGCAATCGTCATTACCGGAGTTGCCCAGAACATTATTAACCATCCGAGGTAAAGAGGATGCCTGATAACTTTATATGGACCGGGTGTTACAAAACCAAGCGGTTTATATTCTTGCTTTCTCCAGTATAACCAGACCTGTCTTAATCCAAAAAGATCAAAATGGTTTATAAGAAAAGTTGTAACCAGAACTATTAGCCATCCAAGCATCATCAGCCCGTTAAGAACCAGGGCAAATGCAGAATCCTGAACATTCCATACTGCAACACCCATTGGCTGCCACTGCCAGTACAACAATATTACAGCGAGACTTGAAACAAGAACATATGTGCTTCGTTCAGCTGCTTTAGGAATTATTTTTGTTATCATCTCCTTGAAACCTTTACGTGCCATAACACTGTGTTGTACTGCAAATAATGCGAGTAATCCAGCATTAATAAGTAAGGCTTCAGCAAATGGACCCGTGCCTGCTGAATCAATGGATTTAGGAACAAGAAAATTTCCCATAAATCCAGGTAAATAACAAAACACTCCGAAAAATATGAAGTAGCTAACTACTCCGTAAAGAAAAACCAGATGACGTTTCATTTCGTCCTCCTTATTGATTATGATTAATTAATAATTTGATATTTATTTCCCGGTTAAATGATCTTTGAATTTTTCATTTGCAAAAAACCGTAGAAATTTCGGTAGCAAACTTAGTTTATCAATGAAGGGAAATATTTCAGAATTGTGGCAATGTTTTTAAGAATTGTTGCATTTAGAAATGTATGTTTTAAGCCGTTTTAACACATGTTGCATATGTTTTAACTATTGTTGTGAAAGATTCCGTTTAACGAATTAGTGAGGAAATTCAATTCAAATTGTTAAGATTCTAACGCATTTCAAATTCACCAAGATGGGTTTCAGTAAGTGTTAATTCTTCACCGTATTTATCTATTATTACAAATTCTTTTTTAACTTCTTCCCGGAAATTGTAATAGCTTTCCTTTGACTTCCAGTAATCTATAGTTATATAATGTAATTCGTCATTCAGATCTTTTTCTAGTTCTGTTTTAATATAATCCGGATGTTTTCTGAAAAGTTTTACCCAATCTCCATCTTTTCCGTACAATCTTTCAAAATCTTTTTCTCTGCCGGTTACAATTTTGTAACTCCAGATTGTTAAAAATGTTTTCATTGTATTTAGAGCCTTAAATTCTTAAAAATCATTTGAGTTGCTTTTTCTGTATTCTGTTGGAGAAGATCCAAACAGTTCCTGGAAGGATTTGTTAAAATATGCCTGGCTGTTAAACCCAACTTTGTAAGCAATTTCGGACATGCTGCCTGAATCCTGTAAAATTAATTGAGCAGCTCTGTGTAACCTAAAATTTCTGATAAATTCGGTAGTGGATTGATTTGTTATAGCTTTAAGTTTCCGGTGAAGTTGTGAACGGCTCATCCCCATTTCATCTGACAATCTCTCAACACCAAAACTTTCATCCTCAAGATTACTTTCAATTATACTTTTTAACTTTTCAATAAATTGAACCTGAGAAGATGGAACAACTACTTCGGTTGGTTTAAGAACCATTTCTGAAGTAAATTTTTGCCTTAATTGTTCTCTTATTTTGATAAGATTCCGGACACGTATTTTAAGCTCGTCCGGATTAAATGGTTTTATTATGTAGTCATCGGCACCTAGTTCAAGTCCTTCAAGTTTATCTTCGGTTGATGCTTTTGCAGTAAGAAGTATTACCGGTATATGACTTGTCTTTTCGTTGCTTTTGATTTTATTACAAAACGTATATCCATCCATTTCCGGCATCATTACATCACTGATTATCAGATCTGGAATCATATCCGCTGCTTTGGTAAATCCTGCCTTTCCATTAGGTGCTTCAATTACCTGGTAAGTATCTGTAAGACTCTCTTTAATATATTTTCGGAGATCACTATGATCTTCAACAACCAGAATAATATCATTTGAATTATTGCCTTCGGAATATGCATCTATCAGCGACAATTCTTCAGCAATTTCTGATTCAAAGGATTCAAATTTTAGATCCTGAGGATTTTCGTCATCATCATAGATTATTTCATCGGGTTTTAAATGATCTTTACCTAAAGGCAATTTTACAGTGAACTCTGTAACATCATATTCGCTGGAAACGGAAATTGTTCCTTTATGCATTTCAACAAGTTCCTTAACAAGTGCAAGACCGATTCCCGTTCCATCAATCATCTTGCTTTCTGATCTATCAACTTTATAATACCTGTCGAATAAATGCACCAGGTCCGCCTGCGAAATTGTAACGCCCGTATTTATTACTTTTATTTCAACAAAATTATTCTGCGTAACTATTTTTACTTCGATTTCATTTCCCTCAGGTGTGTATTTAACAGCGTTAGAAATAAGATTGGAAATGATTTTTTCAAGTTTATCCTTATCGAAAAATACATTTACTTCCTCAATGCTTTCCTCATCGATGTTGTGTCTGTTAAAAAGAAGTTTTATTCTTTTCTGTTCTGCGTAAGAAGCAAATGAGACAAATATTCTTTTAATAAATTTCACAATATCATTTTCTGAGGCTGCTATTTTTGATTTTCCGGCTTCTATTTTTGAGAGTTCAAGTAATTGGTTTATAAGCTGCAATAATCTAACAGCATTTCTTTTCATTACACTATAATCTTCAATATCTTCTTTGTCTGCAGTTTTGTTCTCAAACTTTTGTAAGAGTCCAAGTATTAATGTTAACGGTGTTCTGAATTCGTGAGATATGTTTGCAAAGAAATGAGATTTCAACTGATCAACTTCCTGAAGCTTCCTTGCTTCAAAATCTTTAAGCTTAAGTTCATTACGCAAGCTCACTCTTTTCATTTCATACTGACGCAGCGAATATAAAATTGCAATTGTGAAAACAGCATACAATACATAAGCCCACCAGGTTTGCCACCATGGCGGAAGCAGGATAACCCTGATTGATATTCCTTCATCGTTCCAAATGCCTTCACTGTTTGTTGCCTTTACACGAAAAACATATTCTCCCGGATCAAGATTTGTATAAGTTGCAAATCTTTGATTCCCAGTATTTACCCAATCCCTATTAAATCCTTCCAGCTTGAATGCATACTGGTTTTTATCCGGGTTATTAAAATCCAATGAGGCAAATTCAAATGTAAAAAAGTTCTGATCGTGTGATAATACAACTTCTTCAGCATATAATATATTACTCTTTAATGAAGATTGTTCGCCGGGAAAAACTGATCTGTTAAATATTTTGAAATCAGTAAATACTATTTCGGATATTTTACTACCTATCTTAAAATCATCCGGGTTCAAAATATTTAATCCGTTAGCTCCGCCGAAATAAATATTTTCATTTCTTTTGCTTTTATACCCGGCGCCTTGAAGAAACTCATTCCCCTGAAGCCCGTCATTATAATTATAATTTTTAAATGAATTGGATTCAACTTTGAATACTGAAATACCATTATCAGTGCTTATCCAAAGATTACCGGCAGTGTCCTCAACAATTGAATTTATAATATTACTTGGTAAACCATTCTCCGTAGTGTAATGCTCAAACGAGTTACTTTCAGAAATCCATTTATTCAACCCGCCGCCAAATGTACCTGCCCAAACATTCTTTTTACGGTCGATGTAAAGACATATTATTCTATTACTACTGATTGTTGTTATATCTGATATATCATGTGAAAAGCGTTCGAACTGTTCTGTAACGGGATCCATTTTATTTAACCCTGCTATTGATGTTCCTGCCCAGATAAAACCCTCACTATCTTCACAAACTGCGGTAACCTCATTGCTTGAAATTGATTTTTCATTCTCAGTATCATGTTTGTAATAAATAAAAGATTGGTCTTTTGGATTAAATTTATTAAGTCCGCCCGCTCCTGTTCCAATCCAAATTGATTGATCGGATGATTCATATATTGCATGTACAAAATCATTTGCAATTGTGTTTGGCTTATTCACATCCTGAGTTATTTTATCTACTTTCTCAGCTACCGGATCAATTATATAAATACCATTACCAAAAGAGCCTGCCCAAATATTACCATTTTTATCTTCAATGATTGATCTTATCTCAATCTGATTAAAATATGTTTTAAGAAATTTTTCAGTTGTATAGTAGTATAATTTGGGATTGCCGGAAAATTGGTTCGTAACTTTTACTATATCTCCAGACTCCGTCCCCACCCAAAGATTCCCTGACCGGTCTTCAGTAAGTGAACTAACTTTTGATGAAGCACCGCTGGATTCAGGAATTTTAACTGTTATAAATCGTTCGGAAGACCTGTTGTATTTATTTAATCCGGAGGAAGAAGTTCCAATCCACAACACGCCTTGTTTATCTTCGAATAAAGACACAATATAATTTTCACTTAAACTGCCTGTTCTATCAGTTTTATTATACACTTTGATGCTGCCTGTTTCAGGCTGATAACGGATTAAACCCGCTCCATAAGTACCAGCCCAGATTGTATTGTCATTACCGGCATAAATGCTTCGAACAGAAAGCCGATCGTGTCTTCCAATCAGGTTTCCAAAAATGTTTTTGCTATTCTCGTCTGAAAGATGGTTCCGGAAATATATTTTATCCTTATCAACATCTTGTAAATTGATTGAATAAAGACCGGAATAGGAACCGATCCAAAGCAGATCATTTTTAATGAATAATGTTAATACTCCATTTAAGGAAATAGATGAAGGATTGTCAGGAAATAATTTATAATTATAAAATTTTTTCTTTTTCATATCGTACCTGTCCAAACCGCCTCTTCCGCCTATCCATAAGTTCTTCTTATCATCCTCAACAATAGCAAACACAAAATCATTACTTATGGTATTTGAATCTTTTGGGCCGGCTTTAAAGTTTTCAAACTTATTTGCTGCAGGATCAAACCTGCTTAAACCGTTTCGTGTGGCTATCCATAAGGTTTTTTCACTATCCTCTTTAATTAACCAGATGTTATTATCAACTAATGAGTTGGATGAATCCGGATTATTTGTAAAGTGAGTATATTTTCCAGTCCGGAGATCAAGTCTGCTCATGCCTTGCCGGGTACCAATCCAGAAAATACCCGGTTCTGTTTCACAAATTGTATTTACAGCATAATCCAAAAGGCTATTCAGATTACCGGGCTGATGTCTGAATACTTTGAAATTGTATCCATCATACATATTCAATCCATCCTGAGTTCCGAACCATAGCAAGCCTTTGCTATCCTGGTAGATACAAAACACCTGGTTTTGTGAAAGTCCTTTATCAACTGTGTAAGAATCAAACCTGAGTTCGTTAAACTGTGAGTATGAGAATGGTGCAACCAATCCTGCTATAAAAAATAATTGGATTATAGACAGTGGTTTAACTCGGGGCATTTTCCTCTCACGATTGTTTGTTTCCCCGGGCAGTAAGAAATGATTAACTAATTCTGCTGCTCTTCGGAACGGCAAACATCTGGTCAGCATACCCGAAAGAAGAATTATGTATGAATACAGTTTCTTCATTAAGATTTTTTGATGAATTAAAATAGTCCGGATAAGATACAGGAAAATAAGATTTAGAATATAAAAGACAAAATTATTTTACTAAATATTAATAATCAGGAATGCTTTGAAAACTTTCTGCCAATCATTAACAGGATAAAAGCAACAAGAAAACACCCGGCAGCAATGTAAATCATTTGCTTTGCTTCGTCAAAGATAGGACCGGATGCTTCACCACTTTTCTGAAAAAGTGAATTTACAGCCAAAGCAGCATTATAAAATGCATATATGAATCCGGCAGCTGACAGGAGGTAAAATATTTTTGAAACAAAGGAGTGCATATGATTGCCTGGTATTTCAACTTTTTATTGGCAATTAAAATTGAACATAAATCGTTCTATTCTTAATTGTCGGATTACTTAACTAACGTTGGGTTATAATTTAAGCAATAAATCAATTACGTATTAATTAATACAATCATAAATTTTTTTCCGCTGCTTAAATCCCCAACTTTTTAGTAATTTTGGAATGACAAAAATTACGAATACGGAGTCAATTTATGCTTAACGAAGTTAAACTTGGTGATAAACCTGATTTGAAATCCGACTTTTCTGTAGCATCTTTTAATGAATGGAAGCAGCAGGTTGAAAAAGATTTAAAGGGTGAATCATTTGAAAAAAAACTTACAACAAAAACTTATGAGGGAATAACCCTTCAGCCAATTTATACATCCCTGGATACAAAAGATCTTCCACAAATAAATAATTTTCCCGGCTTTGATAATCATCTTCGCGGTAGCAGTGTATCGGGGTACAATGTACATCCCTGGGAAATTGCACAGGAATACAATCAGGCACTGCCCGAAGCATTAAATGAAGTTTTATCTTCTGATCTTAAACGTGGATTAAATTCTATTAATATCGTTCTGGATAATCCGACAATGCTTGGAATTGATGCCGATCAGTCAAAAGCAGGTGAAGTTGGCAAAGGTGGTCTTTCAATTTCAGGTGTTCGAAAAATGCAGGTGTTGTTTAAGAATATTGATCTTACCAGTCAGCCAATAAATATACATTGTGGGTTTTCCGGATTACCAATTACTCTTCTGTTTAATTCCTACGTGAATGAAACCCGCACCAGTTTGATGAATATAAAAGGTTCAATCACTTCTGATCCATACGAATATTTGTTGAGCGAAGGTAATCTTCCAATTTCATTAAATCAGATATTTGATGAAATGAAACTATCAACGGAACTAATGATCAAATCAAATTCACCAGTTAAGACTATAGGAGTAAGTGGAATTCCTTTCAATAATTCCGGTGCTAATAATGTACAGGAACTTGCGTTTGTAATAGCAACTGCTACTGCGTATTTGAATGAAATGATTTCACGCGGATTAAAAGCAGATGATATAGCGAAAAGAATTAAATTCTCTTTTGGAATCGGATCATTTTACTTTATGGAAATAGCTAAACTTCGGGCGGCAAGAATGTTATGGAATAATGTACTTCAAGTTTATGGGGTAAATGAAGAAAACAGAAGAATGTTCATTCATGTTAAAACAACTCAGTTTAATCAGACATATTTTGATCCATATACAAATGTGCTTAGAACAACAACAGAAGCACTTTCGGCAATCGCTGGTGGTGCAGATTCACTTCATACAAATACGTTTGATGAATCATTTAACCAGTCAAATAATTTTTCAAGACGACTTGCACGTAACACTCAAATAATTATTAAAGAGGAATCTCATTTAGACAAAGTTATTGATCCTTCCGGTGGTTCTTTCTTTGTTGAAAAGCTAACCGATGATATTGCACAAGGTGCCTGGAAATTATTTCAGTCGATAGAAGAAAACGGAGGAATGCTGAGAGCAATTAAGTCCGGTTTTGTTCAGAATGAAATTACAAAAATAGCTGAAGCAAAGAAAAAAGATTTTGCTAAACGCAAATCTGTTCTTGTTGGTATGAATATGTATGCAAATCCTAAAGAAGAAATGATGGAAATTAAAAAACAGGATTTAGATATAGTTTACAAAAAACGAGTTGAGTACATTCAAAAGTACCGCATTACCGGAGAAGACAAAAAACACAAGAGTATTATAGAAAACCTTCAGAAAATTGCAGATTCAAAATCCTATGATCTTATTGATTATGCAGTTGACGCTTTTCTTGAAGGTGCTTCACTTGGTGAGGTTTCAAAATCAATCCGCGCTTCTGCTGAAAAGGGAATTTCAATTCAGCCGTTAAAACAATTCCGGCTTGCAGAAATGTTTGAAGAATTGAGAATAGCTGCTGAGAATTTTAAAAAGAAAACCGGAGGCAAACCGAAAGTATTTCTTGCAACAATGGGTCCGTTAAAACAATTTAAAGGCAGAGCGGATTTCTCTCGTGCTTTTTTTGAAACCGGCGGATTTGAAATTGTTTATCCCAATGGTTTTAATTCAACCGATGAAGCCGTAAAAGCTGCAATAGATTCAAAAGCTCAGGTTGTTGTGATTTGCTCAACAGATGATACTTATCCTGAACTGGTTCCTCATATTGTTAAAGGTATAAAAGAAAAATCAAAAGATGTTGCAATTATACTTGCAGGTTATCCAAAGGATCAGATTGAAGAACATAAAAAAAACGGAGTTGATGATTTTATTTATCTTGGAGCAGATGCTCATCAGATTTTAAACAGTTTAATAAAGAAAATAAATCAATAGAACACAGATGACGCTGATCCGTTAAAATCAGTTTGATCAGTCAAATCAGTGTTCCATTGTTCTAACAACTATTGAGAAAAGTATGAAACCAAATTTTAAAGACATAGAACTTAACTTAACTTCTAAACAAATCTCTAAAAAAGAGTGGGAAGAAAAGTTCAAAGCTGAAACCGGAAAATCTGTCGAAGACTTTATCTGGGAAACGATGGAACAAATTCCCGTTAAACCGCTTTACACAAAAGAGGATAATGAAAAAATTGATCATATAGATTATCTTTCAGGCATTCCACCATTCCTGCGTGGTCCTTACTCAACAATGTATGTGCAGCGTCCCTGGACAGTAAGACAATACGCCGGATTTTCTACTGCTGAAGAAAGCAATGCATTTTACAGAAGAAATCTTGCTCAAGGTCAGATGGGACTTTCAGTTGCATTCGATCTTGCAACACATCGCGGTTATGATTCAGATCATCCCCGCGTTGTCGGTGATGTGGGTAAAGCCGGTGTTGCAATCGATTCAATTGCAGATATGAAAATACTATTCGATCAGATCCCGCTTGATAAAATGTCTGTTTCGATGACGATGAATGGTGCAGTTCTTCC
>JAWOIK010000199.1:0-5654 GCA_046484705.1 Ignavibacteriaceae bacterium
CTGCAGGATATAATGCTCCTTTTACACTATTCGGGTTCCTTCAAATTTTAATTGCCACAGCTTTATCGAATTATTTACTTAAAAAAATTATTTCACTAAAGAAATCGATCAGGAGCCGGATAGCTGCAAAATCAATAGCAGGCAGATTAGAAAGTTCCGGCAAAGCTGTTTAGAAAATAGCTTCAATTATAGCATTACCCAAAGGATGTAATCCCTTTTTCATTCCTTTGCTCTATTGAAAGTACTAACTGAAACAGTGTATTCTTTATTGTAAATAAACAGGAATAAAGCATTGAATCGTTACTTTATGATTTTCAGCTATATAATAAAACAAAAAGGTACATAAATGAAAAAAAATATTTTGATTAAACTGATTTTTATAATACTGTTGATTTTCACATCAGCTATCTATTTCGGCTGTGAACAAAAAACAGATGAAAAAGAAGTGATTACGGATAAAGATTCGGTTGAAACTAACACATCCACAGCCAATGAAGCCACAAGCAATGAAACCAATCCCGATCCTGCCGTCGAGCCGGAGTTTAAAATTCCGGATATAGCCGGACAATGGTCAGGAACATTGGACAAGCGGTCAACAACTTTAGAGATAACCGAACAGACGGACAGCAGTTTTTCAGGCAAAATAACTATCAGTTACAGAAATCCTGTTCATCAGCAGGTTAAAGGATTAATAAACCTTACCAATTTAAATGTTACTATGGCAGATCAGATTCAAAGCCGCTATATGGGAACTTATGATGGCAAATTATCTGAAGACTTCAAAAACTTCACCGGTACTTTTACCATGAAAAATGACAATACAAAATATTCATTTAACTTAAATAAAAAATAAAGGAAGAAAACGATGAAAAAATTATTATTCTTACTATTAATCCCTTTCACTATCTTGATGGTCACTTCATGTGATTCATCTGATGACCCGATAACTCCAGCCCAGCAGGGAAACATTTTTGTTTCAACAATACCTGCAGGTGCTGACATTTATTTAGACGGAACAAACACTTTTAAAACAACTCCGGATACAATATTCAATGTTAATGTAGGCTTTCGTACAATAACACTTTTTTTAGATGACTATAACGATACAACCTTTTCGGTGACTGTTGTTGCAGGTGAAACAATATCAGTAACTAATATTCAACTTGTCTCTGATATCAGAACTAACCTATACGGTCCGGTAAGAATTTATGAAACCGCAGGAACAGGGACAAACCTACCGAGCGGATTGGATCTTTCAAGCGGTAATGCCTGGGGTGTTGAATCCGATTCAAGCAGTATAGTAGACATTTTTTATTCAACTACAGGTACCGGAGGTCAGGGCTATCTTGTTCAGAGTGCAGATCTTTATCCGAATCTTATAAGAGGAACAGATTTCTTTGTTGGATCCGGTGTTGCTACCAACTTATTTGACGGAGAAGATTCACCATTGAGAAGTGCAGGAACTTGGACTAATAACATAGACGACAGAGAAAGTAAATATGCATTTCTTTATGATCATGATGGTCATTATTCCAAACTTCAAATAGTAAGCTGGGGCGGCGGAAGCGGTTCGGGTGATCCTGCCTGGGTTGAAGTACAGTGGTATTATAATACAATAGTTCTCGATAACCGCTTTTAAGGTTCGGGTGTTAAAAGGTTGAGCATACATTTATTTGTTTAAGCCCCTCGTCACAGGATGAGGGGCATTTGTTGATAATATCAATACGAGTGGAAAGTTATTTAAATACTTATGAGAATGGAGACGGAAATGAGAGGCGAAGTAAAATATAAAAAAGACATTATTATGATTACAGTTTTATTCGGGGTATCACTAATATTTGCATTGTTTGCAGCAATGGAAATTTTATCAAATATGTTTATTGATTGATAACTTTCATTAAGCAGGGTCATCAGATTTCGGATTGAAGTTTGTTCATATAGAAGAGTACTAAAAGTAAAGTGTTTATAACAATGAATCAATGATAGAGGCAAACATGACATTTCTTCAAATATTAATAGTTACGGCAGCAGCAATTTTAATTTTTAAATCACTTAGTAAAATGATCAGATCTTTCAGGGAAAGAAAGGAACTGAACAAGTTATTTACAGAGTCCTAAGGCTCCATTTAATAGGATTAAATGATTCTGAAATACGAAACTCGTTGTATCTAAGCTGCTCAAATCCATTCATTAGTTTTAAGTGATAACATCTATCATTTTAATCTCTTCAATCATTTTTATAAAACGCACTTTGCTTTCATAAGTAACATCAATTGTCAATTGTCAACCAAAAGGATTAATCCTTTTTTCAGTCAGAAGAGCCATTATATATCAAATATGCATTTTATATCTTCAGGCAAGATAGAAACCGATAGAATATAAATTCACTTGATAATTGATCGGACGAATTGCTAATTAATAATTGTACAGCAGGAATTTAAATGAAAAGAAAACTGGAGATAGGTATAATTGATCTTGTTTCAAAAAAGCCTAATAAAAAATTATTTGCAAGGATTATGAATGCAAACTTTGCAAGCATAATGCCGCAGGTTGTTGGTGTGTGGTGCGAAGAAGAAGGACACGATGTTGCCTATGTATGTTATACAGGAAAAGAAAATTTAATAAGTGAACTGCCGCAGAGTTCTGATTTAGTATTTATCTGTGCATTCACGGAAGCAGCACAGACTGCATATGCTCTTAGTAACCTTATGCGTTCGCGCGGCGCAGTTACAGTATTAGGAGGTCCGCATGCAAGATGCTATCCTGAAGATGCTGTTAAGTATTTTGATTATGTTGTCGGCTTCACAGATAAAAATATCATTCGGGAAATATTACAGGATAGTTCAAGACACAGACCTTATGGTTTACATCTTACTGCAAAGACCCAGCCATTATCATTACCGGGAGTAAGAGAGCGCTGGAAATTTATTGAACCTACACTCAGAAAAGCTCCGTTAATAAAAATGGTTCCCATGCTCGGCAGTCTTGGCTGCCCTTATACCTGCAGTTTCTGCATTGATTCCACAGTAGCTTATCAGCCGTTGAACTTTGAAGTTATGAAAGAAGATTTGAAGTTTCTTCTTACTCAGTATAAACGTCCTCTTGTAGGCTGGCACGATCCAAACTTTGGAATCCGCTTTGACGATTATATGAATGCAATAGAAGAAGCTATACCGGAAAACAGCATAGATTTTATAGCTGAAAGCAGTTTGTCAATATTAACCGAACCGCATGTTAAAAGGCTTAAGCGAAATGGATTCGGGGCAATGCTTCCGGGGATTGAATCGTGGTATGACCTTGGCAACAAATCCAAAACAGGAAGTACTACGGGTATGGATAAAGTGATGCGTGTATCTGATCAGATAAATATGATACTTCGATACATTCCATACGTTCAGTCAAATTTTGTGCTGGGTCTTGATTCCGATGAAGGCGAAGAGCCGTTTGAACTTACGAAGAAATTTGTTGACATGACTCCGGGGGCTTTCCCTGGCTACTCATTGTTATCGGCATTCGGAAGAGCTGCACCTCTTAACCTGGAATACCAGGAATCCGAAAGAGTGATCCCGTTTCCGTTTCATTTTCTTGATAATAATCATGCAATGAATGTTAAGCCAATAAATTATTCCTGGCCGGATTTTTATGCTAATGTGATAAATCTTGGTGAACATACATTTTCCTGGAAGGCAATAACAAAAAGGATGATAGCAACAAAAGCACTTATACCAAGATGGATGAATGTTGTACGGGCAATCTCCGAAGAAGGATTCGGAAGGGTTGCATACAATAAAAAAGTATTTCAACTTCTTAATACTGATATAAAATTCCGTCATTACTTTGAGCAGGTTTCAGATGAACTCCCGAAATTCTATACGAATATGATTAAAGACGAGATGGGACCATTATGGAACTGGCTGCCTGATGGTGCAATTTATCATGATCATAACGCATATCTGAACAGCGAGCAGCAGCGGATTGCAATTTGATGATCAAAGCAAAAATATTTTTGATGATGAAAGTTAAACAAGTAAAACAGACCAATTATGTATACTAAATTAATAAGAAAGCTCACTGTTTTGATTTCCCTGGTTTAATAATTAGATGTAGTTCTTTTTTCATTCTTTTGGTCTATTGGATTAACGGCTATATCTATCTATCCTGTTAATGTAGAGTTAATATCACTTAATAATTAAATATAATTCTGTGAACCTTTCCGTTAGGGAATAATTCATATGAGGATGTAAAGTAAGAATAAGATCATTAAAAATAAAAGAGATGATAAACGAGAGAGGCATAATATGGAAGAGCAGCAATTAATAATCGGTGAATTTGAGGATGAGTATTACGCCCGAATAGCAATCAGGGAACTGGAAGCCGCGGGAATTCGTACTAACATCCTTAAAGATAGCAAGGACTTGTTTGTACTTTTTTCGGAGGAGCAAACCGGAGTTCAATTGGTGATCCCTGGAACTCAGTTGGAAAAAGCAAAAGAAATTTTAAGTGCAAAATTTTTCTAACATAACCGGTTTTACGGTTATTATTATCAGAACTGCTTAAGAATGTATCGCAATATGATTTTTAGCAGGTTGGATATATCATAAGAATTGTCGTTCAACTTGATATTAGCATGAATATATGCGGTAGACAAAAAGAAAGTAAAAAAAGTGAATACAAAAGTTATAGGCATTATCATTATGGTAGTGGGTTTACTAATGACGTTATATACAGGGTTTAACTATGTAACGCGGGAAAAGGTTATTGATATTGGTGATATTGAAATATCAGCAGATAAGGAACGATCTGTAGGCTGGTCACCATTTATTGGAATAGGAATAATCGTTATTGGTGGGGTTGTTTTTCTTGCAGGCAAAAAGAAATAATCTGATACTGCCTGGAGGGTATTAACCGGAATCAACCATGAGATGTAGATCTTTTTTCATCCGAAAGAAGGATTGAAGTTTACTTGATGTTTTTTGATACTGTGGTTGGAAAAGAATCTTGATTTACCCGATAAACGGTTATTACCCTTAAGGAGCATTAATGAATATTCTAATGGTTTATCCAATGTATCCTGATACATTCTGGAGCTTTAAACATGCTTTAAAATTTGTATCGAAGAAAGCAAGTTTTCCGCCGTTAGGACTTTTAACAGTGTCTTCTTTACTGCCCAAAGATTGGAAAAAGAAACTTATTGATATGAATGCAAGTGATTTGATGGATGATGCTATTCTTTGGGCAGATATTGTTTTTATAAGCGCGATGTCTATACAAAGTGAGTCCGCCAATGAAGTGATAAGAACCTGTAAACGATTAAAAACGAAAGTTGCGGCTGGCGGACCACTTTTTACAAGCAGTCCGGAACTCTTTCCCCATGTTGACTACCTGATCCTGAACGAAGCTGAAATTACACTTCCGTTATTTTTGAAAGACCTTAGCGATGGTAAGCCCAAACATAAATACACATCGGAAAACTGGGCAGATATTACAACCACACCATTGCCGGATTGGGATCTGGCATCGATAAATAATTACACATCTATGAATCTTCAATATTCACGCGGCTGTCCTTATGACTGCGACTTTTGTGATATAACAGTACTGTACGGACGAAAACCGCGCACAAAAACAAAAGATCAGGTAATAGCCGAACTGGAC
>JAWOIK010000275.1:0-5711 GCA_046484705.1 Ignavibacteriaceae bacterium
CTTTGACTGTACCAGAATACAGTTTTAACGTTGGTCTATACTTTCGGGGAAATTTATTTGAAGACAATTTGAACCTAAAATCTGGGTTGAAATTCAGTTACATTGGAGAGCACATTTCTCCAACTAACTGGATTGGACGGTTTAAAGTTGACCAAGCATATCGTTTGGATTTTATTCTATCAGGTGAAATAAGAAAAGCAGCAATAGTTTATTTTACTATTGAAAATCTTCTGGACAGGAAATATTACATAACACCATATTATCCAATGCCGGGCATATCACTTCGGTTCGGATTGGCATGGGAGTTTTTAAATTAGATCGAAAAGCCCCCTCTGTGTCTCCCCCTAAGGGGGAGAATCTGGATCATACTGTAATAGTGAATATCTAATATTTAACCACAAACTTCTTAATTGGATATTCGTTAATCGATATTCGTTATTCAGACTCGCCGGATTAAATAATTTAATTCCTTAACTAAAGACTTAGCATCTCTTTAAATTTTACTGCCTGTCTTCTGGATACTTCAATCTTTCCACCGCCCTTGAGTTTAACAAGCAGTCCGCCGTTCAGCCATGGTTCAATAGATTCAACCCATTTTAAGTTGATGATATGTTTTCGGTTTGCACGGAAAAAGGTTTTACTATCAAGGCGCTCATCAAGATAGTTTAAAGTTCTTAGTATCAGTGGTTTAAACTCATCAAAAAATAATCTTACATAATTACCTTCGGATTCAAAATAGCGGACTCTTTCAAGTTTAACGAACCAGCATCGTTCGCCGTCTTTTACAAACACCTGGTCCTGATCAGTAAGTGTCTGAACTCCTGTTTGTTTAACCGGCTCCTGAACTTTTGGCTGAACCAATTTCCTGATTGTTTCTTCAAGTCTTTTAGGCTCAATAGGTTTTAACAAATAATCAAGTGCATTATACTCAAAAGCTTTTAACGCATATTCATCATACGCTGTAGTGAAAACAATTTTAGGAACACTGTCCAGTTCTTCAAGTAATTCAAAACCGGTTTTGCCCGGCATCTGAATATCAAGAAAAACAAGATCCGGGTTTAAGTCGTCAATTTTAGCCCTGGCTTCTTCGGCATTAGCAGCTTCGCCAAGAATTTCTATCTCACTGAATGGTGTTAATAGTCTTCTTAATTCTGTCCGGGCTAATCTTTCGTCATCAACAATTAAAGCTTTCATCTTTTTATTCCTCCTATAGGAATTATTATTTTGCAAAGTACGGTTGATTCATTTTCGTTTTTTATAGAGAAAGATGCATCTTCACCAAACAACAAGCTTAACCTGTGCTTTGTATTGGCAATGCCGAATCCGCTTGATACCCGCAGTTGTTCATCATTCAATTGCCCGGTATTTCTTATTTCAATTACCAGATTTCCGGCATCAACTTTTGTAAGAAGACTAACTTCTCCTCCGTCTGTTCTTTTTGAAACTCCATGTTTAATCCCGTTTTCAATTAACGTCTGAATCATCATTGGCGGAATTTCAACTTTTGCAGAAGCAGGACTTATCTCCAAAGAAAATTTTAAACGCTCTTCAAATCTAATCTTTTCCAGATCAAGATAGTCTTTTATTGCCTTTATTTCGTCTTCCAGTGTTACGGTTTCCGTACGTTCAATCTTAAGCGAATATCTTAAAATATTTGAGAGTTTAGTAACTGCGGTTTTAGCATTTTCAGGATCTTCCTCAATTAGTGCACGAATACTATTCATGGCGTTAAACATAAAATGCGGATTGAGCTGCGCCTTCAGTGTTTTAATTTCAAAATCTTTAACGGCAGATTCCCATATAAGTGATTCAATTTCCGCCTTCTGATAATTTTCAAGATAGTGCAGCGCAAAGTAGATTAAAGTCCAAACAAGACTTATACCCGAAAGGTTTATTATTCCGGCTACTGATGAAATCCATTTATACTCTTCATATCTGAATGAACCGGTGATAAGTGAAAAGACAGTTGTAAGTGAATAAATAATAATTCCTGTAATCAAACTGGATATTAAAACTCTGGGGATAACTTTTCTGAGTGGAAAATCCAGCCAGCCATTTTTTCTTATAACTGATCTGAGAAAATGTGTAGTAATTATTCCCAGTAAGCCAAGTATAACCCAGACAAATATTCTCTCGGGAGGAATACTTTCATAATTTGAGATGATAATGAGATTAAGAAGAACAAACAGAAACCAGCCGCAAAATTGCGATAGCCAGTACAATTTCTTCCTGCCAGGTCTCATAATAGTAGTTTCTTTCGGAATGAATTCGTTTTCAACAATTGAAATCGTATCTCTGTTAACTTTTAACATCAAATATAAACCTATCTTTTCTAATTTGGAATTAATTATTGCTCAAATTTGTATGGACAAATTATTACGGCAGAATCAACCGATAGCAACAATTTTTATCTGAGGTTCTATAAAGTGATAGGGGGCAATAAACATAATTTTATGTTTTTATCTTCCACTAACCTGGAGGACACTAAAGAAATTTTATATGGAAAAGACAGTTGGAAGTTATCTGTTTGAAAGAAGGCAGGCACAGAACAACTGTCCTGTGCCGCTTAAATGATATTTATAATGATATTATATCATTATAAATAATGAATGCCATAAGCATTAACAGTAAAACAAACCCGGTATTCTGAATTGCTATTTTAACTCTTATTGGAATTTCTTTCTTGGTTATTCCTTCAATTAAAATAATAACCAGATGTCCGCCATCTAACACAGGAAAGGGCATAATGTTTATAATTGCCAGACTTAGACTTAATAATGCAAGAAATATTAAAAAGCTTGCAATTCCTGTATCTGCTGATTTAGCGGCAAACTGTGCAATTTTAACCGGTCCGCCGAATGCTTTATTAAACTCTATATTACCTGTAAAAACTTTACCGAGCATATTAAAAGTAAGCTTCGTCATAGTGATAATATCAAGCCAGCCATAATAGATTGATTCAAAGAAACCATACGTTTTATACTCAATATCGCCCAGAAAAGTGAAATTAATTGCCACTCCAATTTTACCATCATCTGCCGGTATTACATTTAGTAGAACATTTTCTTCACCCCGTACCACCGTAACAGAAACTTCATTTGATGCATTCGATGAAACAATATCAATTACCTGCTGACTTGTGTAAACTTCCTTATCATTAATTGATAGTATTATATCACCAGCCTGAAACCCGGCTGCCAGGGCGGGTGAATCTTCAAGCACTGCCCCGATCATCGGACGAACACCTTCATAAATTAAAAACAATTCCTGTGACTCATCTTCAGGAATTATTGAACGGCGTATAACCAAAGATTCTGTCTGTCCGTTTCGTTCAATGTCAACTTTGAGATCTTCTCCAAGTGTGTGAATAAACATTTCAGCACGAACCTCTTCCCATCCGGTTACAGGCTTACCATTTATGAAAAGTATTTTGTCTCCTGCTATAAATCCGGCAGAGTCTGCAGCGGTTCCATCCTCAACATATCCAACCGTGGTTGTATTAGTAAAAGCTTTTCCCTGGAAGAAGTTTGAACCCCAGAAAATTGCCCATGCTAAAAAGAGATTCATCAAAACACCAGCAGAAATAACAAATACTTTTTGCCATGTTGGTTTCGCCCTGAATTCATAAGGTTGAGGTTCACTGCTGGCAAATTTAGTATCAAAGCTTTCATCAACCATACCGGCTATTTTAACATAGCCGCCAAGTGGAAGCATACTTAACCTGTAGTCAGTATGACCTTGAGTATCAAAATCTTTAGGTAAATTTCCCCAGCTAAAACCGTTTATTTTATTATAACCGAAAAGCCTTCTGCCAAACCCTATTGCAAAAACATCCGCACGCATACCACAGGCTTTTGCTGCAAGAAAATGTCCAAGCTCGTGAATGAATACAAGTATTCCGATCGTAATTGCAAAATAAATTATATAATCCATTTAACTCCTGTTTCTACCATTTTTTATTAAAATTTCTTGTGTTATAAACCGTACTACTTTTTAAACTGATACTGGATCCCGGATGCCCGATTCCGAAGACTGTAAATTCTGCTTTTTCATCTGGTATCCGGCATCGGGAAACTTGCATCAAGTACTCAGCCCACCCACAAACACTCTCGTTTCCTTATCACACTCAACAATCGTTTGTACATCCGGATCACGATGATTTTCTATTTTCTCCAATGCTTTGCTGATAAACACAGGTATTTGTGAAAACTTAATTTTCCCTTTTAAAAATTTATCAACAGCTATTTCATTTGCAGCATTAAGAATGCAGGGAGCTGTTCCCATTGCACTTAAAGCTTCGTACGCAAGTTTTAAGCATTCAAACTTATTCAGATCCGGTTCGAAGAAAGTCAGCGAGCCAATCTTCGGCATATCAGTTCTTTCAAAGCTGTTCTCTAATCTATCAGGAAAACTGAGCGCATATTGAATCGGCAGTTTCATATCCGGCAGTCCAAGCTGTGCTTTAATTGATCCGTCCACAAACTGAACCATTGAGTGAATAATGGACTGTGGATGAATCACAACGTCAATATTTTCTGCAGGTAATCCGAACAACCAGTGTGCTTCAATTACCTCCAGACCTTTGTTCATCATAGAAGCGGAATCAATAGTAATTTTACTTCCCATCTTCCAGTTTGGATGATTTAATGCTTCGTCAACTGTTGCATTCTCAAAGAACGATTTATCTTTATTCAGAAAAGGTCCACCGGAAGCAGTAAGAATAAGCTTTTCGACTTCCTTAAGTTCTTCTCCAATAAGACACTGATAAATAGCACTATGTTCCGAATCAACAGGAATTATTTCTGCACCGTAATCTCTTATAAGTGTAGTAACTAGTTCTCCGGCAACAACAAGGGTTTCTTTGTTAGCCAGTGCAATACGTTTACCTTTTTTAATTGCTTCAATTGTTGGTAATAGTCCGGCAAATCCAACTAAAGAGCTAACTAATATATCATACTCGCAGGTTGAAACTGCTTCCAGCAATCCTTCATTACCAGAAAGAACTTTAACTTTGCTTCCAATTCTTTTTTTAAACTCATCCGCCTTTTTTTCGTCTGTTACAACAACAACTGACGGTGAAAACTCATTAATTTGCTGTTCAAGTAAATCGATATTAGAGTTAACAGTTAATGCTTCAACAGAAAATCTGTCCGGAAAATTCCTTATTACATTCAGTGAATTAACGCCGATAGAACCGGAAGAGCCAAGTATTAAAACTTTTTTCATTTTCTCGATTATTAGATGTCAAAAGCTATTAAAGAATGCATAGATTATCAATTTAATATTGGGTGCTTAGTTGTGGCAATTTCTGCGTAAAACCGTTATTGAGGTTATTATTTATTGATTTTTTGTTGGTTGAGGATAATTGTCAAATTGCTTTAATACGATTTTCAGGCTATAAGAATCAGACTCTTATGTAAAGCTCACCGAATTAAAAAAACTCACCCTAAATCCCTCTCTTAAAAAGAGAGGGACTTTTAAAACAAAAGGCTGTCACCCCTTCTCTTCCGAAGAGAAGGGGGCGGGGGATGAGTTCGCATAACCACAAATAATTTTGACATGATTCAAATATTATAAATTTTTTCTTAGAATACCGGAAACATTTTAGCACTTTTTTGCATCTCTTTTTCAGAAGAGCAAGAACAGGCATGGGGGCGGAGGCAGACTCGAATCTCGAAAGCTTCACGGCTTCCAGCCTCGAGATAGAGCAC
>JAWOIK010000059.1:0-18252 GCA_046484705.1 Ignavibacteriaceae bacterium
GGAAATTCCGTGGGTAAAATTAGTTACCAAAGACGGAAGAGAAATTATCTACCGGGATAAAACAACTGAATTCGATGAGAAAAAATTCCCAAAAGAAAATTTAAGATTAATGGATTGCATCGACTGCCATAACAGACCCTCACACATTTTTCATCAGCCTGATAAAATGGTTAACGCATTTATGAATCAGAATAGAATTGATTCTGAACTGCCCTACATCAAAAGCATTTCTGTTCATGCACTTGAAACACCTTACTCAGAAAAGAGTATAGCACTTGACAGTATCGAAACAATCATTTCTTCTTTCTACCGTTCGACTTACAGAAATGTTTATGAACTAAAAAAGGATAAGATAGCTTCTGCAATTCAGGAAGTACAAAGAATTTACAGCCGAAACTATTTCCCGTATATGAATGCAAACTGGAAGTCATTTCCGGATAATATTTCACATGTATACACACCCGGCTGTTTCCGATGTCATGCAGGCACTCACGTTAGTGATGAAGGACTTGTAATATCGCACGACTGCAACAGCTGTCATATTATTATCTCACAGACAGATAATAATGGTGTCCGTAAAGTTGATATAGAAGGTTTGGAATTTGAACATCCCATTGACATTGGCTCTGATATAAAAGATCTGATGTGCACTGATTGTCATTCAAAATAATTATTAAGCCGTATTCATGAATAAATACTTTCACAATCTTACTCTTGCTCGTACTCTTAATCTGATACAAACTTTTCTTTTTATTCTATTACTTACTCAAACTAATTTTTCTCAGAGCAACATTCCTGCAGGTTTCGTTGAAATCCGTGAAGTCATTCCTGACTTGATTCTTGATATACGTTACACAACAAACCATAATTTTCTTGGAGTTCCGGTTGATGGATACAATGATAAAAAATGTTATATGACCAGAGAAGCAGCTGAATCCTTACTGAAAGTACAGGAAGAACTGAGGATATTTTCATTATCATTGAAAATTTATGATGCGTATCGTCCACAAAGTGCAGTAGATCATTTTGTAAGATGGGCAAAGGATCTGGATGATACACTCACAAAGAGAGAATTCTATCCAACAGTCGATAAAAGCAGGTTATTCGAAGACGGATATATTGCAGAAAAATCCGGACACAGCCGAGGCAGCACTATTGACTTAACAATTGTTCCGATCCCTATTCCACACCAGCCTGAATTTGATGTTAATGATCAATGTGAATGTTTTAAATCTGCAGATAAAAGATTTAAGGATAACAGTATTGATATGGGAACCGGGTTCGATTGTTTTCATCCTCTTTCGCATACAGAAAATATTAAGTTAAATCCACAACAAAGAGCAAACCGGCTTCTTCTCAAATCTTTAATGGATAAATACGGTTTTAAAAATCTGGCTGAAGAATGGTGGCACTTCACATTAATAAATGAACCCTTCCCTGATACTTACTTCGACTTTGAAGTTAAATAGGTAAAAATCAATCCCCTTTAATTATTTTTTAACACTTCTGGAACAAAGTTCAGCCGGTGCAGGTTTAAGCTGCAATTATTTTTCACTATTAATAACCGGAGTCTGATATGAAAGCAATAATTATTTTTATTCTTTTCTATGCAATGTCTTCAGCAACTGTTGCAAACCACCTTGCTCAAACCAAACCTATGAAAAATAATTCAATAGAACTGGCTATATTGCTTGATACCAGCGGCAGTATGGATGGTTTGATTGAGCAGGCCAAAAGCCAGTTATGGAAAATTGTGAATGAACTTGCAACAACAAAAAAGAATGGTAGATCTGTTGAACTTTACGTTGCTCTTTATGAATACGGCAAACAATCTATACCTGCTGATGAAGGATATATGAGAAACATCGTTCCCTTTACTGATGATCTCGATAAAATTTCCGACGAGCTATTTAAACTTCAGACGAACGGCGGAGAAGAATATTGCGGGCGTGTAATATTAAATGCTGTTAATAATCTGCAATGGAATAAGTCAAAGGATAATCTCAAAATTATTTTCATTGCCGGTAATGAGCCGTTTACACAGGGAAGTATTGATTATAAAGAGGCTTGCAAAAAAGCTATAAAAAAAGGAATTACAGTTAATACTATCTTTTGCGGAAACTATGATGAAGGTGTGCAGACTTACTGGAAAGATGGCGCCGATTTAGCAGATGGAAAATATATGAACATCGACCACAATGCTGAACTTGTTCACATCGATGCCCCGCAGGATGATGAAATTATTAAATTAGGACAGGCATTAAATAAAACTTACATTGCATTCGGAACTGCAGGACGCGAAAAGAAAGAACTTCAGGCTGAGCAGGATGCAAACTCAATGAGTTTAAGTCCTGAAGTAATGGTACAAAGATCAGTTACTAAATCAGGCGGACAATATAGAAATTCAGGCTGGGATCTGGTTGATGCAAAAAAGGATGGCTCTGTAAAAATTGAAGAGTTAAAAGATGAAGAACTTCCTGAAGAGATGCAAAAGATGGATGTACAGGAAAGGAAAGCATATATTGATAAGATGGAAAAGGAACGAACACTTATCCAGGATAAGATAAACAAATTGAATGATGAGCGGAGCAAATATGTCGCTCAAAAAATGCTTGAAAATAAAAATGATAATACCCTTGACGCGGTAATGATCAAAACAATCCGTGAACAGGCTAAACAAAGAAATTATAAATTTAATTAAATAAATTTGCTTCTTGGCGTCATTGCGTGAAAAAAGGTTTTAGTTCACGCAAACCTGCCTGTCGGTAGGCAGGGACGCAAAGATTTTAGCAAAGCTCGCAAAGAATAAATCAGGAAATATCAAAATGAAAACATTAAATAATCTTATTGCTTTGCTTTTTATTTTATTACTTTTTCAAAATATTTCGATGGCGGATGGATTCATAGTAATTCCTCGTCCGCATCCGCTGCCGAATCCTTTTCCGCTTGAGGTTGTATATCATAAAGTGGATGTTAGGATCGACGGACAATCTGCAATAACAAAAATTGATCAGGCATTTTATAATCCTTCACATCACCAGCTGGAAGGATTTTATATATTCCCTGTTCCGAAAGGAGCAGTGATAAGTAAGTTCACTATGGAAATAAATGGCAAAGAAATGGAAGCGGAATTGCTTGATGCAGACAAAGCAAGAAAAATTTATGAGGATATAGTAAGACAAATGCGTGACCCTGCATTACTTGAATACAGTGAACAGAATATTTTCAAACTCCGAATCTTCCCTATTGAACCTAGAAGTGAAAAGAAAATATCAATAAGTTATACACAGGTACTTGAATCTGATAATAATATGTTTGAATATTTATATCCGCTTAACACAGAAAAGTTCTCTGCTAAACCATTGAAGAATGTATCGGTGAGAGTCGAATTAAAATCTTCTGAGAAGATAAAAAATATTTATTGCCCTACTCACGAGGTAGATATAGTAAATAAAAGTGACTACCATTCAATTATTTCATATGAATCAGAAAACACAAAACCGGACACAGATTTTAAAATATACTTTTCGAAAAATGCCTCTCCAATTGGATTATCATTATTAACATATAAATCCGGCAGAGATGATGGTTACTTTCTGTTAAGTGCTTCGCCTTCAATATCAATTGATAAAAAAAATGTAGAGAATAAAGACATAACATTTATTCTGGATGTTTCAGGCAGTATGAGCGGAGAAAAAATTGAACAAGCCAGAAAAGCTTTACTGTACTGTGTAAACAACTTAAATACTGATGACCATTTTAATATCATCAGGTTTTCTACAGAAGCATATTCGCTGTTTAATTCTTCCAGAAGAGCAGATAAACTGAATATTACTGAAGCTAATAGATTTATAGATGATATTCAGGCTATAGGCGGGACAAACATTGAAGAAGCTTTTTCAGTAGCATTTGAGAATTATAAAAAATCCAATCGACCGGGTTTTGTAGTTTTTATTACAGATGGTAAACCAACGATTGGTGAAATGAACGATGAGAAACTTTTAAAGAGAATTCAAAAATTAAATACGCATAATTCAAGAATATTTACTTTTGGAATCGGCGATGAAATAAATACTCATCTACTGGATAGGATTACCGAAGAAACAAAAGCCTGGAGAACTTATGTAAGTGATGAAGAGGATATTGAGATAAAAGTCTCAAACTTTTATGATAAAATTCAATCACCAGTTTTAAGTGATTTAAAAATTGATTTTGGCAGCGGGATTGAAGTATATCAGACATATCCAAAGAACCTTCCCGATCTATTTAAAGGATCAAATCTGCTTGTCTTTGGAAGATACAAAGGTGGTGGCAACGTAAAAGTAACCTTAACTGGAAAATTACAAGGTGATACAAAACAATTTTCAGCTTCAATGAATTTTAAAAAAGATGATGAATACGATTTCATTCCTGCAATCTGGGCTTCCCGCAGGATTGGTCATTTACTGGATCTGATAAGATTAAATGGCGAGAGCAAAGAACTGATTGATGAAGTTACAGCTCTTGCCCGTGAGCACGGAATTATTACTCCATACACAAGCTACCTTATTCTTGAAGATGAAGAAATCCGGATCAGAGGCGGCAGGCTTGCAGATCATTTACAGACTCTTCCGCCGCGACCTGAACTGAAAAGAGAAAATGAGGCTGATTATTTCCGTATGAGAGATAAAAGCGGAACCGGCAGCGTAAGAGTAAGCGAGGAGTTTCAGAATCTGAATTCTGCTTCGAACTACAAACAAACACAGCAAGGGAGCGAGAGATTAAATTATGTTGATTCGCGCGGTATTCAGAGAAATCTTTCGCAACAAGTTAAAAACATATCTGGACGGGCAGTATATCAGCAGGATAAATTCTGGATAGACAGTGAATTGCAAAATCAAATCAATGCAAAGAAAATCCGTATACGGTTCAATTCAGATGAATACTTCAAGTTGTTACATAAAGAACCCGATACTGCACAATTTCTTGCACTGGGACAGAATGTAAGATTTTATCATAACAATATTTTCTATGAAGTATATGAGTAATATCTGACGGGGAGTAAAAGCTCCCCACAATATTTACTTTTTAAAAACCGGACCAAAATCTGCTTCCGGATATTACCGAAGGAGGATCATTTTTTTACCTGGCTAAAAGAATTGGAAAGAAATTAACTTGTATGCACTGCATTGTGATTCTGATATCAAGCCGGAAACTGAGAAATAAAATTATTAGAATTGTTGAAAAGTTTATACGCAGAATAAGAATTCCATCCCGGAGAATAATTACAACTTCGTCAGATAAGTTGGTACAATATATTTAGTGTCTTAAAATGACTGGTAGCAGATATGATAATCTTACTGGAAGGTTATATCCCCAGTACATCATCCTTTTCAGGTGAAACATGCCTCTTCAATCACACTTACACTTTTCCCAAGCATTTCTTATTCAATTCCATCTGAACAACAGCCATGATTTCTTTACTTATATTTACTTAAGTGCAGCATCATCATCATAAACGAGAATGCAGCTAATAAAAATGCCAATGCAACTAAATACGATAACATCAATTGGGTTATTTATTCTTTAATAATTTATTGAAGGAAGGTGTTGACTTTTCTACAAACCTTCCATCTTCTCTAACAATCATATAAACAGGAAGATTTTGGTTAGAGGCAAATTCAAATCCGGCTTCCGGACCCAAAACATTAATGGCAGTTGCAAAACCATCGGCTAACGTACATGATTCATGCAATACTGATACAGATGCAAGTGTGTGACTAATGGGCATTGCGGTTCTTGGATCAATGGTATGTGAATAACGCTTTCCGTCAATTTCAAAATAATTATGGTAATCTCCTGAAGTTGCCAATGACTTATCCGTTAAACTGATCACATTTTCCAGTGAACCTGTTTCATCAGGTTTTTCAACACCTATCTGCCAGGGCTCTCCATTATGATTATTACCTTTCACCCTCACTTCACCGCCTATTTCAACCAAATAATTAATTAAATTTTGAGTATCAAGATATTCGCAAACCTTATCAACCCCGAATCCCTTTGCAATGGCTGAGAGATCAATATATACATCGGGAATTGATTTCTTTATCTTCGGCGGATCAAGATTAATACTTATTAAATGATAACCAGTTTTTGACTTCGCTTTTTCAAGTTCTTCTTGAGGAGGTATAACTAATTCCTTTATTTCAGGACCAAAACCCCAAACATTTACTACCGGTCCTATTGTTATATCAAACGCCCCTTCTGAAAGTCTGCTTATTTCCAAAGACTGCTCAACCACATAAACAAAATCTTTGGAAATAGAATACCATTCTGTGCTATTAAAATTATTAAAACCTGTAATCTCAGAATCATCGCGATAAGTTGACATCTGTCTGTTAACTTCATCAAGGATTTCGATGATCTCAGCCTCGAGAAATTTAAAATCAGTTTCGGGATCATCTTTTACGATTTTAATATTAAAAACAGTTCCCATCGTTCGGCCGGAGAATGTATAAAGGACGTCCTCAATGCTTTGATAAGAGCAGTATGGCATTAATAGCAGAATGGAGATTATAAGGAATAGAGGAATTTTTTGTTGCATGGTTTTTACAAAGATATTTTACTTTTTCTTTTTTCTTAGTCCATTTGGCGTAATATTCAAGATGAACAATTCTGTTAAGATTTCTCCATTCCTTGGCACGAATATGAAGTTCTGCGCGAATTATATCACCGGCAGAAAGCTAGCCAATGTATTTACCTTCACGTTCCACCAGCAGATGATGGTTACATAACCCAAGTATTTTATCGGCAATGTTATAGATTTTTTTCATCAGTCTAATCGGTAATGTAATAACATAAGTCAAATATAAAGAAGTGAAGTTTATTAGCAAATAATCTTGAAGGGAAGTGATTTATAACTTTAGAAATAGTTTGGCTATTGAGTCGATTCTTGTTTACAATTATAGAAATTGATTAAGGCCGGAGCTTTTAATTCCGACCTTAATTATAAGCTTAACATTATTTCAACAGCAGCATCTTCTTCGATTGGACGAAAGAGCCAGATGATAATCTGTAGACATATAAACCGCTTGCAAGAAAAGAGCCATCAAAATTAACTGAATAAATCCCACGGTCTTTTACTTCACGTACAAGTGATGCAACTTCTTTTCCAAGTATATCATAAACTTTAAGAATAACATTACTTCGTTCCGGAATTGAATATTGAATTGTTGTTGTCGGATTAAATGGATTCGGATAGTTTTGTGATAGTGCAAAATTATCAGGAGTTAAATCCGACTCATTGACCGAAAGAGGGTCGAGTGTAATCTGATAGTTTATCTCTTCACCTTCTGCAAGAAATCCTTCAAGAACAACACCACCGTATCTTCCTGAATCCTGGATACTTACCATTACATAATAATCTTCGCCCAAACCGGTTAGTCGAAGGTTAATTGGCTCCTGCACAGAATCGAAGACATAACCCATACCATCGGTATCGCCTGTCCAAAAACTATTGGGAATTTCAGTAACTGCTCCGGTTGAATTGCTGTAACCCAAACGTCTTCCAGCCCCATCAGTAACAAACAGTTCAACAGGATCACTAATAACACAAAGTACTTTAACAACACTTACAGATGAGCCGGTTGAAATATCATCATCTGTAAAATTTTGATTAAATAAATTTAGTATATCCTTCTGTACTTCCTCTTTTGATACTAAGCTTGTATGATCGCCGCTGCTATAAGGAATCAGATTAGCTCTGCTATCTCCTGAAAACTGGTTTGCAGAAGAAATAATTGGAACAGTTCCATCACCATTGGTTGTTGTCTCCAGGTCTTCATACCAATCTGTACCTGATAAAACAGGCATTGGAGCCCAGTCTGTGAATGACTGAACGGCAGCCAGTTGAAAGTCATTTCTTTTCTGAACCAGCACTTTTGTGGATTGACCTGTTCCATATATAACAGTAGCCTTGGTTGAATCTAAAAAATCATTAGGCGAACTGTTCGGCATCAGATCGTATCCATTGTTAAGATCCAGCACTATAGTGTTCCGAACATCTGGATCTTCATTTACATTATTAAATCCATTTCCAAGGTCCAGAAAATTATAGGTTGCCAACAGATACCTTATGGTTGGCACATAACGATCTATAAAAAGGTTCAGATCCGGCACGCCCTGATTAAGGATTGATAAATATGTTATATCATAATCAGGTCCGTAAATAGTAAATCCCAGCTTGAGTTTTTGATACGCACGGTTAAGAATTTTTGATAGAACAAAGGCATATACCGGGTCAGCTATCCAGTTATCGTGAATCGGGTTCCAGGCTTTTGATGCTCCCCGGTTGGGAACACCAATCATAACAAAATTACGGATTTTAGGCAGTTTATAATTTTCAGAGATATTATATACATCTCCGTATGCATCACTTTGAATATATGTACGTGTAACTAATCCTCCGGTGCTATGTGCGATAACATCAATTGAATCAAGATCTTCGTCATATATTTCTCTCCATCTTTCACTTGCCTGTTTTATATACCATCCGAGATAATCAACACCGTATTTGAACTGGTTATTGGTTATCGAAACACCTGTTAAACTATCAATTTTACCATCAATATTATTGTCAATTGGTCCGGGTGTTAATCTCCAGTCATAGTTTACAACAAAGAGTGTTGTATCTTTTTTATAACCAACGTTTTCAAAAGTTTTAATAATATCGTGATAAACTTTGCCAAGTGGATCAACCTGGTAATTATTGGGGGGTAATCCGCGATTGATTAGCCAGCTTACGTCAAACAGAATACTGGATGAATAGGTTCCTGCAATACCGGGAACGATTAACACGGGATAGCGTTTGGGGATTAACAGAAATGGTTTTGTAATTCCATTAAGTGTACCTTGGGTAATAATTGCTCCTTCGTTATTTATTTCAATTGCAATGCTGAGTTCTACCTCCAAATCTGTATCGATTAAATCATTTAAATCCAGCATTTCATCATTTTCCCAAATAAAGGCTCGGAATTGTTCAGAAGCATTTAATGTGCCTCCTACCACCACGCCCGAATCATTAATTCCCAATGCGCGACTACCGTTACCACCCAACGTACCTAAATTGTTCATACTGCCATTCTCCCAGATAAATGCATTTCCTAAAAATCCCGCTTCAATAAACTCTGCCGGTAGTTCTATTCCATCAAATATCTTGGAAGTAGCAGACGTACCAACAATCTGCCCTGCATTATTTATATCATATGCTATTGCTTCTCCACCTCCCAGACTACCAAGATCTATAAGACCATTGTTTTGACTGATAAAAGCTCTGATACCACTATTACCTTGAGAGTAGCCAACAGCCTGATTATTGTTATTAACAGCAAAAGCAATACTGTACATATCATCGTCCAATGCACCAAGACTAGTGATGTTTCCGTTTTGCCAGATAAAGGCATATAAAGTATCACTTGATAACGGTGAATAACCTACAGAACTGCCAGGATCGTTATTACCATAACCCTGAGACCACACCCCGCCTAATGTACCTAGGGTAGAGATATTACCATTGTCCCAAACTACGGCTTGATTATAATTATCAGAATTATTTGAGGTGCCTGTGATTTTTCCCGTGTTGTTAATTGATTGTGCTGCACTGTAATTCCCACCCAAGGTACTTAATTCTGTCATTGTACCATTTTGCCAAATAAAACCTCTTATATCACTATTTGGCTTTTGTGAGTATCCCACAACCTGCATCGAGTCATTTAGATCCGATGCATAAGTATAATTACCGCCCAGCGTTCCTATATCGATAACTTTATAACGAACCTGTGCTATTGTCGGATTTATTACAATTACTAACGTTGTAATAAGATACATTGCAAATAGTGAAATATATTTCATCTGGTTTCCTCAAAAATTATTAGAGTTTGTATTTAAAAAAAATTAACTGTTTGGGTATCATTTGATACTATTTCAAAATTATCATCTTCTTTGTTTCAACGAAGGAACCTGCTTGGATCCTGTAGAAGTAAACGCCACTTACCAAACCAGATGCATTAAAAGTAACTAAGAAAACTCCTCTGTCTTTTTCCTCATTAACCAAAGTCGCAACTTCATTTCCAAGTATATCGTAAACCTTAAGAGTTACATTGCTTCTCTGTGGAATTGAGTATTGAATCGTAGTTGTTGGATTAAATGGATTTGGATGGTTCTGCGCAAGATTGTAACTATTCGGCGAGAGCAGTGATCCCTGATCGTTATCAATTCCGGTTACCTGGTTCTGCAGATATAATGTATCATCTATTGTTCCGTTATTACCATTATCCACCAGTACCATCAATTCCGTATTGGTAATTTCGCTCCAGTCAGGAACGAAAGTGTGTGAAGTGTTCGCTGAAAGAGGAACATCAAAGTCACCGAATCTTCCTATTCCGTTTTCTGTTACATAGTTAAGCTCAACATCATAATTTTTAGCTGTGCCGTAAGAAATCAGTTTTACTTTATTGCTGTCAGGATTCTCAATCTTAACAGAGTCGTTTTGTACAAGCTCAAGTGATCTTACAACAGTTAGTTTTTCCTGTGTGCTTTCATTTATAATGTTAAGGAGACTGATAGTTTTTGTTTGAAGATCCGGATTTATGGCAGATACTCCGCTGTCAAAGAATAACCTGTCAGTTTGTGTTGCATCAGCACCATACCTTTCATACATAAATGATTTGTTGCTTGTAAAAAAGAATGCTTCTACCGTATCTGACTGGAAATCATCTAAAATCACGGAGTAATTTTCTGCAGGCAAGTAATATCCATATGGTGGTGTTTCACTCCCGTTTAGATACATCAATGGAACCGAGTTAGGAATTTCCTCGAAGACTAGTCCATTAGTAAAACCTGTAACATTTCCCTGGTTATCAATTATCCGGGTGTTTGCATCAATGTTGGTAAAAACTTCAAAAACATCTCCGGATATTATAAAAGGTGAAATGAATCCTTCGCTTCTTTTTGGTAACGTTCCACTATTTAAATAAACATTCGATTCCAACTCTAACATTATTTTCTTTGATCCACCCCAATCAAGCCAGGCATATTGAGTTGACCAAGTACCATTGTTTGAGTTTCCGGTGGTGTCAATCTTTATTTGGGCATTTTCATTCGGGTGACTGTTATCGTATACATATAAATAATAAATTTGGTTCTGGTTAGCATCTCGTTTAAGTTCGTAAGGCAAAATATTATGACCGCCCGCCCCGTTATTGTTCCAGATAGATATTGTTCTCAACTGAACATCGTCCTCAATTAACATATCTTTTATTTCATTAAGCGTTTGGTTTGGGGTGATAACATTCCATCTGCCAATTCTTGATTGATATGTTGGATTACCAAACTGATGTGAAAACAGTTCATTTACTGTCTTCTTAACTCCGTCATTTGAATTTACTGTAATCGGATTTTGAAACTGCGGATAATCAGGATATTTTCCATTAAACTGATCCTTCCACGTAAAAGCTAAGGAACTGGCAGCTGCTATTCCAAAACACGAGCCTTCCCATAGATTTTTTTTTGCAGCCCACCTTATTACTGCTGTTGGTCTATAAAGACCTAATGATACTTCCCAATAGCATTCATCTATCCCAAATGCATTTACAAATGAAACCCAATCAGGAAAATCTCCGGATTTTGCTTTTTTAAATGTTGAGTCAATTTGAGATTGAGAGTATTGACTACCAGTAAAGGGATCCTCGCCCTGGTAATCAAATTGCTGATACCACGCAGGAGGGAACATATCAACTTCTCTGTTCCAAAATCCCCATTGATCCTGATTCGTCCTGAATGGTTCATACTGTCCGCTGCTGTCACGTGTTAGGATGTAACCTTTAATTTTAAAGACATCGCTGGTATCTACATTATCAGGATAAGCCATATCAAAAATTCTTATCATACATTTTTTCGATAATATGTCATCGGGAATATCCCAGGCATATTTGCCGGAGTCTCCCGGTACATCCTGGGCGATTAAATTAAATGTACTTCCAGAATCAACACTTAGTTCAATCTGTAATAACTGATCTTCAAGTCCGCCCACCCACTTAATTGTATCTGTTTCTCCGGCTATCCATTTATCATCAGCTTTAGGATTTGTAATCTGTATTCCTGAAGGTTTTAACAAGAATGAAGCAAACTGTCCGTTTAATGTTCCTCTGCCAATTATATAACCCAGATTATTAATACTGGTGGCATCTGTTAATATCCATCCCCCGGTTGTATCACTGAGTTCATTCAGATCTGTCATTACTCCATCCTCCCAGATGAAAGCTCGTCTTTTTTCGTGGTATGTTAATCCCACAATTTGTCCCGAATCATTTATACACAAGGCTTTGCTTTGTGATGATTCAAGAGAGCCAAGATTTGTCATGTTTCCCGCCTGCCATAAAAAGGCTTTTTCATTACCGTTTTGATCTCTTGCTCCACCCACTACCTGGTTAATGTTATTTATGCTTACCGGGCGACAGTCATCTCCGCCAAATGTATTTATTTCCGTTAAGCTGTTATTTTGCCATACGAATCCTCTGCTTTGTAAATTTTGATTTACATATTCTCCTGCGATATACCCTGAATTATTTATGTCTTGAGCTATACCTGTAAAATTATTCAATGAGCCATAACCAAGATATTGCATATTTCCGTTTACCCATCTAACTGCTTTAAGACTGCCTGTATCAGCCTGAGCCCATCCGGCAATATTTCCTGTTTTATTAATTCCTTTGGCTACACTTACCTCAATATTACTTAGTACATTTAACGACGTCATATTTCCATTATATGATATAAAAGCTTGGCTATCCCCTTCATCATATTCGCCTACAACTTTTCCGGAATCGTTTATACAGTGTGCATGAACATTCCCGCTACCCAAAGTTCCAATTGATGTAAGAGTACCATTATGCCAGATCACATTTGTACCCTGAACACCATCATAGAAAACAATCTGACCCGAATCATTTATTGAAGATGGAATGGCTAGAAGTTCTAAATTTATTACTTCATATCTAAATTGTGCGTAAACTGAATTCGTTTGAAAGATTATTAATACAAAGAAAATTATAGCGAGCACGGTTCTAAACTTCATAGAAACCTCATATAGGTTGACTCTTGTGTTTTTGTTTGATAGAATCATTAAAGAATTTTTCATTACCAACCTTCTTTTATTATTACAATATTTTAAACCTACCAGCTTTTCTTCACTATCAATGATGCCGCTTCTTCAACAATAGGTCTGTGATGACAGAATTGAATCTGGAATCAGAATTAGCACTTCCTTTAAATCGTCCGGTGTTTAAGCATTTACAAGAAATTAATTTCTGTTATCAAAAACAGCTTGCCCTTCATACACACCGGTTAAACTTCCGGTAACAAAATCTAATTCTATATAAGTTGTTCCTTGCCCATGAAAACCGGTATAACTCCCCGAACCATTTAAGATAACAAATCTGCCTTCAGCCACTGATGTTGTCGGGCTTGTTGGAATTATGCTTGCCTGAAATCGAATTTCAATTTCTCCATTCTGACCTGTCAAAGTTTTCTTTCCGTGCACTGTCGATGTATTACCCTGACCTGCAATCCTGAACTCCTGGCTCACAGAACCCATATCAGTTGTAACGCCGGAAATCTCGAAAGTACCTGCCGCCGTATTTGGTCCCGTCAAAAAGAGATCTAAATTTATAGTGACCGACACCGGGATAAACTCAGTTATAATATTTGAATTATTTGATCCTTCCTTATTGATGGAAATTTCTGATTCAACCACCGGATCCGATTGCAAAAGGTTATCACTGCAACCCAGAAGGAATGATAATATTGCTAATAGTGCAATAGAGAATACTAAATTTAATATTGAGTTTTTCATAACTACTCTTATTATGATTGTTTATTAATTTTGATTTAATTTATATGGTTAACATTTTTTTCTTTACAATTGCTGTTGCTACCTTATTAAGATCATCTTCTTAACCTGATTCAATGAACCTGCCTGAATTCTGTAAAAATAGATTCCACTTGATAAACCTGAAGCATCAAAATTAATCTCGTAAGTTCCCGCAAATCTAAATTCATTAACCAGTTCTGCAACTTCGTTGCCCAATACATCATAGACTTTTAATATTTGTTGACCGCCGACTGGAGACTGCCAACTAATCTTTGTGCTTGGGTTAAATGGATTGGGAAAGTTCTGAAACAAGTGAAATTCCTCCGGAGAATAAGTTTCCTGTGACCCGATGTTGGAGACAAGAGAATTAGTAGTTAAACTGAGTGCATCATAGTAACCATCATTATTTGAACCGCTTCGTCGGGTGCTTATTAACCGGATTCTTATATTTCTCGTTCCTCGCGGAGCTATACTTGTATCTGCAATTTGAACCCATTGGGATGAAACAGAATAATTTCCCGAATCAACAGAGTCTAGTTTAATCGTTTTAGAAGAATCAAGAAATTCCAGAACAATACGTGATTGATCTGCTGGTGACTGTGGATACGATCTTACATATCCCTCAAAGATAAACTCTTGTACTCCTTTATCTATATCTTCTGCATACAATGAAACATCAACATCCTGCTGCAGTTCTGCCAATGCTGCAGCACCAGGGAAAAAATAAGCCGTTCCCTCATATGGAGCCGGCGAAGCATTTCTTTGTCTCCAATTATTTCCAAGTATCTCTGTCCAATGCGGGATTTCACCGTTAACTAATGAATCTTCGCAGCTGGGATTCATGATTAAATTTTGTGACTTAACCTGTGTTACCCAACCTACAGATACTATTAACAGCAGCACATACATTTTAACGGAAAGTTTGCAGATCATATTAACCTCTTTATTGAAATTGATCTTAATTATTTTTCTTCATTTATTTTCTATTATTTCACCAGCGGTATCTTCTTAACCTGATTAACAGAATCATTTTTGATTCGGACTGAACTAACTCACTCCTCCTCATTTAGTATATTTCAATAAATTGAGAAGGAGTGATAACTTGTGTTAATAACTTGGCACGGTCAGTAGATTATATTCCCGTTTAAACTTAGATTAACAATTCCTGTAGTAACATCGAGCAAACCGCTTGCTTCACCTTCTCCTTCAGCATCAGCAAACCTGCCTGTTCCTCCGTTAAACTCAAATGCCCCTGTAACCTGAAAGATTATAGGATCGGAGGTAGGGGTTAAATAACCTGAATAAGTTCCATACAGCTTGTCGCCGTTAGCTGCTGTTTGTTCGAGCCATCCGTTGCTGAACGTGAAGTTATTTGGATCAAGGCAATGGCTTTGGCTGAAAGTAAACATTCCAATGTGAGTTGCTGTTCCTTGACCTGTAATTTCAGTAAGGAGTAGTCCATCGCATGCTGTACTTGGTGCAGGTGGCGCACCGCCGCCACTAATACTTGCTCTGTATGGTACAGGATGTTTTTTTTCCAATTGCTCGTTTGAAATTGAATTATCCGGAGATGATGTTGGCATTTCACTACAGCCAATTATCAAAAGTGCCAGCAGACATTGTGTTAATAAAATAGTTTTCACAGCGATCCTCTTATTAGTTAATGTTTTTTGTAAATTATTTTTTTTCTATTCGAACTACGTTTACCATTTTAGTTTAACCCTCGGTGTTAAACTTTGGTTTTATCCTTCCTTTGGTATCATTTGATACTATTTAAGCAATATCATCTTCTTAATCTGGTTAAATGAACCTGCTTCTATCCTGTAGAAATAAATTCCGCTTGCCAGAGAAGCTGCATCAAATTGCAGTTGATAATATCCGGCAGATTTTTCTTCATCCATTAGAGTGATGACTTTTTCACCTATAATACTGTAAACATCAATATATACTCTTGAATTTTCAGGAAGTCCGAATTTAATTGTAGTTGATGGATTAAATGGATTAGGATAGTTTTGAAAAACTATGTAATCCTCCGGTATCTGTTCTTCTGATTCAATACCTGTTACGTTCTGTACATGAACTGTATAGATCTGATTTACTGATCCGCCCTTACCGTCATGAACCATGATAGTAACATCAGCTGATCCCACATCATTGCTTGAAGGAATTCCTTCCACAAGTCCGGTTAAGGAATCAATACTCATCCACTCAGGTGAAGTAGTCAGGTTGTATGTTAGTGTGTCTCCGTCAATATCTTCTGCAATAACCTGGTACTGGTATAATGAATCAACAAAAGCTAACGTATCGGGTACAGATGTAATTACCGGCGAATTATTAAATCCATAGATGAATTCGTCAGCGCCAATGTCCGGAAAATTTGCGTCTCTCAGATCACCATCAATATCATCAATTACACGGGCAATGGGTGTTCCTGCACTGTCAAGTTCCTGTGCTGTTGTGTGCAGATTAGTGTTAGATACAAAAAGTGGATCGGCAGATATAGAATTAGCATCTTTTCCACTTGCAGTTTGTAGTGAAGGCAGGTCTGACACATTTGCTCCCCAATATGCAAAATTGTTACCTTCAGTGTAAATATCGTTGAAATCAGATTGTGATATCATTAAAGGAGTATTCACATAGTATGCATAACCCGCACCTTTATTTACAAAAATATTATTAACAAAGTTATTACCCGAACCATTACCCTCAACTGAAAGAGCTCTGCTGTTAGCATTACTTCCGCTGTTCAGGTTAACACTGTTGTAATAGAAATCCTGATTAGAGATAGTGGAGATATAGAATCCGTAGTTACCACCACCGGTAGAGATAAAATTATTTGCAATAAGACCACGTGAACCAATAGGAGGACTTCCTCCGGTAGAATTTTGCAGATAAATGCCGTGTGCATTGGAAAGCAGTATTTTATTCTTAATTATTTCCAGTCCGCCGTTACAGTTCTGGAAGTAAAAACCATAACTTGCACCTCCGGGAAGCTGAACTGTATTCTGGTTAATCTTAGCATCTTCAGTATAATTTAACCTTATACCCATATATGCACCGGAAACTTCATTATTAACAATTTCTAATCCTTCTATTTTACTATTTGTATTAACACCCGAAAGGTAAATGGCATAACTTCCGTCTGAAATTGTATTTCCTGTTATATGCAGATTGTTAACAACACTGTTAATACCAAATATTACCGTCTGATTATCCGAAGAGCCGGTAGATGTACTGCCCAGGATTATATTATTTATAATACTGATATCACTCGAAGGAGCATTTAAATGAAAAACCCGGCAGTACGAGTTTCCGGTTGCAATTAATGTGAGGTTTTGAAAAATCATGAATTTTGCGGAATCAAGTCTGATTACATAATTATCACTTGTCCCTATTGCATTATATGTTAATTGTACATCTGCGGGGTTACTGCTTTGAGATTGAAAAGTAACTGTGTTTGATGAACTAACTCCGGCAATATTTCCGATGAGAATTTGTTCATTATAATTGCCGTTTAATATGTTAAATGTTACCGGCGCACTTACACCCTGAGTTGTTAGTGCATTTACAGCATCATTAAGTGTTGAGTAATCTCCACCGGTTCCTATTGTATAGCTGCCCGACAATTGAGCCATAGTTATACCCTGTATTAAGAGCAGCATCATTATTACTCGTATAATCAATTCTGTTTTCTTCTTCGTGAAATTCAATTGTTTAAGGTGAAAAACACTTTCCATTTTGTCTCCTTTTAATCATATTTAATAGTTCAATTAATTATCTGTTATTATTTTTACAACTTTTGTTAAGTCCTCTTTGTTAACAAAATCAATAACTCCACAACTTATAGCTTCATCTATAACATCTTTATCATTGTACTGAGATACAATTATTATTTTTGCTGCAGGATGAACACTTTTAATCTCACGCGTGGCGGTAATCCCATCCATTCTATTCATTTTTATATCCATCAATACCCAATCTGGGTTTTCTTTTCTGTAAATTCTTACAGCCGAATCACCGTCATCGCATTCCAGAACATTAGTGAACAAGTTGATGCAGATGCTTTTTAACATTTTTCTCATATCGGCATTATCATCTGCTATTAATAATTTCATTTACTTTCCGTAATAGTTAGTTGTGATTAAGTAAGCTGTTAATCGGTGTTAAAATCATTTTAACTGATCTAACAATGCAGGTACTTCAAAGTAAATTCGTCCTTCTTTTATCTGATTATTCTCAAGTTCATAAATAACACATAGCGGAACCCGAACATCTTTATTTGTTGCCGGAATTCCTGCGAATTCACCGATATGTTTACCATAAAATTCTGCTTCAAGTACGGCTTT
>JAWOIK010000082.1:0-4043 GCA_046484705.1 Ignavibacteriaceae bacterium
CTATTAATCTCTTTAAATCGTGCAGACCCGACTGAGTTGGTTCTGTAACTATGACAACAAAATCAACTCCGGAAAGACTGGCGTTGACAGGGCAGCCAATTCCTGGAGGTCCATCAATAATTATCCATTTAACATTTTCTTTTGCCTGTTCATAAGCTTTCTTTTTAATTTCACTTACAAGCTTACCGGAACTTCCTTCACCGGCTAACAATTTTGCAAAATAAAATTTTGATTCATCTTCCAATTCACATTCTGAATAAACTCCTGACTTTGATTCGTAAAATGTAATAGCATAATCCGGACAAACACGATAACAAAATCCACATCCTTCACAACTTGTTCTATCTACTTTATAATCTTTAATTGCGTCAAATCTGCAGACTATTTCGCATAATCCGCATTGTGAACATTTATCCGGATTGATTTCAGCTTTCTTCCCTCCGTAGTAATCATACTCTGAATTGATATAGTAATTAAAAACCAGATGCATATTAGCAGCATCAACATCTGTATCAACAACAATTTTATCCTCAGCAATATCAGTTAATGCTGTGGCTATTGTTGTTTTACCCGTACCGCCTTTACCACTTAAAATTGCTATTTGTTTATATTTTATATCAGACATATTCAGTTTCAATAATCTCAGTTTTTACTTTATCAAACAAACTTATCATCTTCTTTTCATATTCAGTTATGGTTATTGATGGCAAATCACCCTTTGAGTAACTTTCAGCTATAGCCATACTGAATGGAATTTTTAACAACAGATTCAATTTATTTTCTTGAATGTAATTATCAAGCTTATTGAATTGTTCATCATATTTATTAATTACTATACCGAATGGTATGTTTATCTGCCTTAAAACATTAATAGCCAATTTAAGATCACTAAAGCCAAACGGAGTTGATTCTGTTACAAGCACACAATAGTCAGAATCTTTAACAGCTTCAAACATTGAGCAGGAGGTCCCTGGTGGTGAATCAATAATGACTGTTCTATCTCCATTGTAAGAATTTTTTACCTGCTTTATAAGCGGAGCTGATGATGCTTCACCAATTCGTAAAAATGCATCGAAGAATAAAACGTTATTCTCAGTTTCCCCAACTCTTAATTTACCTGTTTCTTTTTTTACTTCAGTTATTGCTTGATGGGGGCAAAAGTAGGTGCACGCTCCGCAGCCATGGCATAGTTCGTCCAGCAAATAAATTTCTGTTTTCAGATTTAGAAGTGCATTAAACTCACATACTTCAGAGCACTTATTACAAAAATCGCATCTGTCATAGTTGATTTCAGGAACAAGCTTGACTGCTGTTTCTTCGCATATAATTTCAGGTTTTAATAAAAGATAGCCGTTGGGTTCTTCAACATCACAATCCATGTAAACGCTGTTAGGGATAACTGATGCAAGTCCGCATGCAACTGTTGTTTTTCCGGTGCCACCTTTACCTGATGCAATAGATATAATCAATTCAAACCTTAATAATTAATGATGGTGACCATGTTTGCAAGCTTCATAGCCTTGTAGCTCACCGTTTACATAACGGGAAAATACATCTTCGAATGAGAGTCCGGGTGCAGTTATTACATCTATTCCATAGTTCAGAAAGTTATTCACTGCTTTTTGTCCCATTCCACCAGCGATAATTGTAGCTACATTGAACTGTTTTACATAACCTGGAAGTTGACATGCACCATTATGCTCACCAACAAGCGGGTTAAAATAGATTTCTGTTTTTACTAATGATTTATCTTCTGCAAGTTCGCAGACTTTAAATTTAGAACATCTGCCAAAATGTTCCGCTACCGTTTGTCTGCCATCAGTATGCTCTTCAATTGCTATTGCAATTCTATTATTCATATTACGTCCTTTTGTTGTTTTGTTTGTTCTGTGATGTATCGTACAAAATATTTTTTCCAAATCTTTTTCTTCTTCTTTGCGGATATTTCTCAATCCTACTCTCATTTATTTCTTTCAGTGAGCCTTTAGAGAAAAGTTTCAGTGAATCTTCGGCATTACAGTCGTTACACTTATAAATTTTTATATCAAGTGAATTAAAAAACCTTAAGGTGTTAAAACCGATAAAAGTAGTAATAACAGCTTCAACTTTTCTTTCAATCAGAAAGCGGGCGGATTGAATACCCGCACCGCCTAATTCTGATGAATACGGATTTTGTATGAATTCCGGGATATTCTTCGTTGAATCGAACAGTAGAAAATATTCACTTCTTCCAAATGCATCAGAAAGTTCTGAGCCCAAATCCGGTTTTTTAACTGAAACTGCAATCAACATTTCTATTTGCCAAAGGTTTGGTTTCTGCCGTAGCCTCTTCGTCGTCCCTGTCCTTTTCCAAAACCACCATTTCCACGTGGTCTTCCGCCGCGACCCAGTCCATAAATTACTTCTCGGCTTTCTTCAGTTTTCTTTCTCGTTTCAGATTTTTCAGAATCTCTGCAGCGTCCTCTTCTTCCACCGGTCAAAGGTCCTTGTCCTTGTGGTCCGGTTCCATTTAAGTTTGGCATTCTAGACTCCTTGCATTAGTTAGTTCTTTTTATAAAATAAATTACCATCGTACTCAAGTTCTTTTAACTTTTTCTCTTCAATAAGTTTATTAACAATTTTCCAATCACAGTTTGATTTTGATAAATAAATTTCAACTGCATCTTTTCTCATTGGGTGAACAGCCATAATGCTCATTAAAGCCGATTCAGTTTCGGTTCCTGTGGAAAATTCATTTCCTTCATAAGCATTTAACAATTCCGATTTTGAATAAATTGATTTGAATATTTTGAAAATAGTAATTGTCTTTTCATACTCAGGGCTGTGAATATTTTGTAAGGGAGTTGGTCTCGTTGGAATTGACAGATAAGCAATTTCAGGTTCAACTCTAACGATAAAGTGAGCTATCTTTATAAGATCATCTTCGTTGTCGTTCAGATCGCTAATTAACATTGTTTCAGTTACTAGTTTGCCTGAAAAATTATCTTTGAATTCTATAATTCCATCAAGTATTCTGTTAAGATTTAGCAATGATGAAGGACGATTAATTTTGTTCCAGGTAATTTTATCTGTGGTATCAATTTTTAGTGAAACATAATCTGCAAGTTTTAATGCTTCCTGAACTTCTTTTTTCCAGATAAGAGATGAATTTGTAAAAACAGCTATTCTAATTCCGAAATCCTGCAGTAGCTGAATGGTTTCTGTAAGATTAATATCAAGTGTTGGTTCGCCATCAGGAACAAAGGATATAAAATCAACCACTTCATTTTTTATTTTTAATTCTTCCAACCTATCCTTCACATTTGTATAAATCATCATTGGCGAATAAAATGCCTTACGCTCAACTGAAAGATGTGTTGTTAATCCTGCCTGGCAGTAAACACAAGAGTAACTGCAAACCTTAGGAGGTATGTTGTTTATCCCAAGACTTCTGCCTAATCTCCTCGAAGGTATTGGACCGAATAAAATCATGTTTCCACCGTAATTAATATTTAATTATATGCCAGTCTTGCTTGTTCATCGGACAAAGTTGGTTTAATCAGTTCCTGCCATTCGGGTGTATTCCACGTATTTAGTGCTGTGTGAGTAATCAAATACTTTTCCGGAATTGGATGTGTACCAACTACCACTTTTAATCCAAATTTTGTTTCAATAAATTTTTTGAAATAACTGACTCTCGGACACGGCGGATAGCCAACAACCATTCCTGTAGCAAGATGTATTACCTCCGCACCGTTCTTTTTCATTTCTTCCGTAGCATATTCAATGTTACCGCCGGGACAACCACCACAGGATGTATAGCCGACTACTTCAACCTTTTTATTTTCATAAATATCAAAAGCTCCGGCTCTTTACAGGCGCTATCCATGCAGGGCGCCTATATGCAGCGGGTACGGCGACAGGCCGTGCTGGAGCCCGGCTATCCATTTTTTACCGATAAAACACCGCTGAATGAGGTGCACATGGGGGTGATTCAGGCCATTCTGCCCCAGTCCCCGATGATCCACCTGATTCGCCATCCCCTTAACGTTGTGCTCTCAAGT
>JAWOIK010000088.1:0-2796 GCA_046484705.1 Ignavibacteriaceae bacterium
CCGGACTGAAGAACGACCTGAAGGCACAGGTGAGTTTTTTAATGCTGGTGCAATTGTGCTTGGTATTAATTATTCTCGGTATCTAACTGAAAATTTTGCTATCGGTGCAAATCTTAAATACATAAACGAATCAATCTGGCATATGGATGCAACCGGGTTCGGAATTGATATTGGTACAATGTATAAAATCCAGGTTCTTAATGAACTCAGGATAGCTGCCAGTATTTCAAACTTCGGAACGAAGATGCAATTAGCCGGTAGAGATATAACACAGATAGTTAACTCCGGTGCTGGCGGTCAGAACCTTGTAAATGCAAATCTTGAACTGGATAAGTTTGATCTTCCATTACTATTCAGGTTTGGTATATCTGCTGACGTTATTACGGATGGTACTTCTAAATTAACTACTTCTGTTGATGCAATTCACCCGAATGATCACACAGAATATTTAAATGCCGGTGCTGAATATTCCTGGAATGAAATACTTTACCTTCGTGCCGGATATAATTCGTTGTTTGAAGAAGACACAGAAAAAGGAATAACACTTGGATTTGGTTTGCATTACAGGATTATTGAAATGGTAAAAGTAAAACTGGATTATGCATACCAGGATTTCGGTCGGTTAAAGGATGTACATTATTTTTCAGTCGGCGTTAACTTCTGATGATCTTCAGGTATAGGGTATAAGGATATTCTCTTATAAGTAATAGTCCTTTTTTTACTTTTATCGGATATGTCCTTATGCCCTTATACCGGTAAACCATATATCTTAAACCTTTAACATTCTTCACAATTCCGGATTAGGAAATGCAATGAATAAAATAATTTTATTCTTATTACTTAGTAGCTTATCTGCTCAGTCACAGGATTTCAGACTACTGCGACCGGTTCCGGATACAATACAAACAAATGGCTCATATCTGTTTGGTGAACCCAGTATTTCAAATCCCGGTAATGCCCACAGAGGTATCGATATTTCGATTAAATGGGATACAGTTTATTCTGCATCAAATGGTATTGTTCATTTTGTAGGCTACAATCCTAATGATACCATTGGCGGATATCAGCCGAATGGTGCCGGTAATTATGTAACCATCAAAAGTGAATGGCAGGGCAGATTTATTTATATGTACTACATGCATTTAAGACTTCCGCTAGTATCACAGAATGATGTTGTGCTTACTAATCAGCCAATCGCAATTTCGGGTAACACAGGGTTTTCAACGGGTGCACACCTGCATTTTGAAATTCGAATGGATTTTCCATCATCAACATTGCGTAAAACACGGAACCCGGAACTTTGGTGTGCGATGACTGGAATGGGAGCTATCTATGGAAATATTCCAAATGCAGATAATAGTACACGAGTTGATATTTTTCCTGATCCTAAACCCCGTCCGCCTTATACAACATTCAGTTACGGGTTAACTTACAATTTAGCAGATCCTTATGTTGGTCCTGATGATATATATGGTGAGAATTATGCGATTGGTGATGTAAAACCCGGTACATATACAATACGCGCATTAAACAACACATATGTACGAACTGTAACTGTTGGAGCCGGAGAAGTTGTTAACGCTGATCCGCCAACCGGTTTACCTGATCAGAATATTTTTGTTGAGAACTTTAAGTTGGAACAGAATTATCCAAACCCGTTTAATCCAACAACAGTTATAAGTTACCAGATTCCTGAAAGGTCATTCGTTCAGCTTAAAGTTTATGATATGCTCGGAAATGAAATTTCCACTCTTGTTAATGAAGAAAGATCATCCGGAGTTTATAATGAATTCTTTGATGCAGGTAATCTTGCTTCAGGAGTATATGTGTATTCATTAATTGTTCAAACATCAGAAAGCGGAAAAGCTTACAGAAATAATAAGAAGATGATGCTTGTACGATAACCGATTATTTATTGCTTAATGTAGTAACAACTTCTTTTTGTTTTGTGCTGTTGTTTGTAACCTGTTCAAAAACTCTTTTAAAATTCAATCCCAGAATCTTCTCAACGTCCTGCTGTGAATATCCATGCTGTAATAAAGCTAAAGTCAGATTAGGGAATTTTGATACATTCTCTAATCCAACAGGTGTTCTGGATATACCGTCAAAATCAGATCCTATAGCTACATAGTCAATTCCAACAAGGTTAACAATATGATCAATATGCTGAATAACATCATTAATTGTTGCTGAATTTGTTCCTGTTAGAAAGTTCGGATAAAACACAATTCCTATCACTCCGCCTGAGTTAGCTATATCCTGTATTTGCCAATCATATAAATTTCGTGAGTTATTATTTATTGCACGTACTCCTGAGTGAGAAGCAATGATCGGATTAGAAGTCTCTTCAAGTATATCCTGAATCGTTTTTATTCCAACGTGAGAAACGTCAATAACTATTCCGAGAGAATCCATTTTATTTATAAGATCTCTGCCGAATTCACTTAAACCCTGTGTCAGAGTATTTGGATCGGAATGCGATATAGCCCAGTCCAAACTATTATTCCACGTAATCGTCATATAACGCATGCCTGCATCATACAGATTTTCCAATTTCTCAAGACTGTTTTCAATAGAATGACCGCCTTCAACTCCAATGAATCCAGCTATTTTCCCAATCTGATTTATACTCAACGCTTCATCCATGGTAACTGCATGCTGAATATGATCTTCATTATCACTAAGGGTTGTATTGTAAGTATCAATCATTACCAGAGTCTGATCATAATAATTTGTATAAGTATTTGGATTAACCCATAATGAAAAGAATTGAATATCAACGCTGCCTGCTTGCAA
>JAWOIK010000215.1:0-4461 GCA_046484705.1 Ignavibacteriaceae bacterium
AGTTTATAAAATCATAAAAAGCATCTAAGTGAATAAGATAGTCTGCACCGCCGGCTGTTTTTATTTCACGAAATGCTTTGGATATACTGTTTATATTTGAAATGTCTGCTCTTAACCAGGCTATATTTGAATGTTTTGGTGCATTACATTCCTGCTGTGATCTTCTGGCTATCGCAAAAATTCTGAAATCATTTTTAAGTTCATCAAGCAGGTATTTTCCGATGAGACCGGAAGCCCCGGTAAGTATCAATGTTGGCAGATGTGAACTTAACATCTAATCAATCTCTCCTTTAAAGCTGTAAACGTCCGGCTATCAAAAATCATTTACTTAATAAAAATATTACCGGGTATTTTTTGTTTGCTCATTCGGAATAAGAATAGTAATAGCAATCCCATCAGACCGTCGCCAATAGCTGATAATAGTATCAGTAAAATACCTGACACAAATAAGAAATAAGAAATAAGAAAAATGAATGCAATGAGTTTTACAATAATTATAAACGTAATAATTCTGGTTGATTTATCGGTATTAAAACCAGCCATAAAATATGCTGCACTCATAGCTATATGGAATACACCACCCTGTGCCTGGAAAAAACTTTCAGTGTAATTTTCAAAACCAAAATCGTTTAATAATGATAAAGGAATGATAAGTAAACCGATTCCGACAGCGAGGGAATGAATCCCGATCAATACGAGAAAAACAGAAAGGTATTTGTTATAGTTTGATGATAACATGGAGAAAAAACTCCCTGTAAATAGTAAACCAAAATTAATCAAATAGTTTTAGTAATACCATTAAACAATGTGTTTGACAATTGTTGATGATTAACAAGGGAAGGGCAGGTGAAAAATAAATCCGAATTAATCTTTAGATTTGTATAGATATTAATCACTCAATTAGATAAACGAAAGTGGTATATGATTAAACCGGTTTATCTCGACTATAATGCAACAACTCCGATTGATCCCTTAGTTGCTGAGGCAATGCTTCCATTTATTCATACACATTTCGGAAATCCTTCAAGCAGTCACTTGTTTGGAACAGAAGCCAAGCGTGCAGTTGAAAAAGCAAGAAAACAGGTTGCTGATTTGCTTAATTGTAATGTTGATGAAATTGTTTTCACAAGCGGCGGAAGTGAATCAAATAATTATGCAATACGCGGTGCTGCTTTTGCAAATCGTACAAAAGGAAATCAAATTATTACTTCTTCTGTTGAACATCCAGCAGTTACAGAAGTATGTTCATTTCTGGAGAGGTGCGGATTTAAAATAACTTATCTTCCAGTTGATGAATACGGAATGGTTGATCCTCAATCTGTTCTTGATTCAATTACTTCGCAAACAATTATGATCACAGTTATGCATGCCAATAATGAAGTCGGCACTATTCAACCTATAAATGAAATTGGAAAGATTGCTCAAGAGCATGGAATTATCTTTCATTCTGATTGTGCTCAATCGGTCGGGAAAATTCCTGTGAATGTTGATGAGTTAAATGCTGATTTACTTTCTATTGCCGGGCATAAATTTTATGCACCAAAAGGCATTGGTGCTTTATACATTAAATCCGGAATTAAACTTGAAAAACTTATTTACGGCGCCGATCATGAAATGAATTTTCGCGCGGGAACTGAGAATGTGATTCAGATAGTTGGATTAGGTGAGGCATGCAGAATTGTTTCAGAAAAACTTGATGATTATTCAGACCATATGAAAAAAATGCGCGATAGAATTGAAAATAGTCTAAAAGAAAAATTTCCTGAATTAAGAATTAATGGTCATCCTGAAAGAAGATTGCCTAATACACTTAGTGTAAGTTTTAGCGGACTGGAAGCAAACACAATTGTTTCTGAATTAACAAATGTTGCTGTTTCAGCCGGGGCGGCTTGTCATAGCGATACAATAGACATATCAGCAACTTTAAAAGCAATGAATATTCCTGATGAAGATGCAATGGGAACAATCAGGATTTCTACCGGCAGATATACAGCCAATGCAGAATTAGATTATGCATTAACACAGATTATTTCTGTTGTTGAAAAACTTCAACCCAAATCAGCAGGTAAATTTCCGGAATTGAATGAAGAAAAGATTAAGCTTACAAGATATACTCACGGCTTAGGCTGCGCTTGCAAACTTCGTCCGCAGTTATTGGAAGAAATAATTAAAAAGTTACCAGTTCCCGCTGATAAGAATATACTTGTAGGTGCAAACTCATCTGATGATGCTGCAGTTTACAGACTTGATGATAATACTGCTGTAGTTCAGACAGTTGATTTTTTTACACCTATTGTTGATAACCCGTTCGACTTCGGTGCAATAGCTGCTGCCAATTCATTGAGTGACATCTATGCTATGGGAGGTAAACCTTTGTTCGCTCTGAACATTGTGGGTTTCCCAAGCAGCAGATTGCCGATCACGGTACTCGAAGAAATTTTAAAAGGTGCACAGAACATTGCGGATAAAGCAGGTATTTATGTTATAGGCGGACATACTGTTGATGATACCGAACCTAAATTCGGCTGGAGTGTAACGGGAGTAATTCATCCCGACAAAGTAGTCACTAATAGTTCAGCGAAAGCCGGAGATGTTTTGATACTAACAAAACCTATCGGAACGGGAATATTATCAACAGCTCTTAAACAAAATATGCTTGATGATAACTCAATTCTGGAATTAAAAAATACAATGATCGAATTGAACAAATCTGCTGCCGATGCGATGATGGAGACCGGGGTTAATTCATGCACCGATATTACAGGCTTTGGATTACTCGGTCATCTGCTTGAGATGATGAATGCTTCAAATACAGCGGCTGTTATTGAAATGAACAAAGTTCCATTATTACACAAAGTTTTGGAACTTGCTGTTTCCGGAATAATCCCCGGAGGAACCAGAAAAAATCATGAACATACATTTAAGCATGTTAAATACTCAAACGAAATATCTGAATTAAAACAATTAGTACTGAATGATGCTCAAACTTCAGGAGGACTTTTAATATCCGTTCCGGAAAACAAAGCAGATATTTTAATAACTGGATTAAAGAAAAGAAAAGTTCTAATTGCTGAAATTATTGGTAGAGTGGTGCCATTTGAAAAATTCAGGATAGTGGTGCAAAAATGATTTACAGGAATTTTGGTAATTCAGGTTTAAAAGTTTCTGCAGTTGGATTGGGAACTGGACAAATTGGCGATTACACTATACCGGAGAAACAAGTTGAACATCTTCTAAATACTGCACTCGATTCAGGAATAAATCTTATTGATACCGCAAGGGGTTATTATGCATCTGAAGAAAGAATAGGGAAATATATTTCACACAGAAGAAATGAATTTATCCTTTCAACAAAAGTTGGATACGGTATCGAAGGATTTAATGACTGGTCTTACGATATTATCATTGCCGGTGTTGATGAAGCTTTGAGAATTTTAAGAACAGATTATATTGATATCGTTCATCTTCATTCCTGTGATATTGAAATTTTAAAAAGGGGAGAAGTTATTGAAGCACTTCACAAAACTATTGAAAACGGTAAAGTAAGAGTAGCTGCATACACTGGTGAAAATGAAGAATTGAAATTTGCAATTGAGTCCACTTCATTCGGAAGTATAATGACATCCGTGAATTTATGCGATCAGATTGTTATTGATGGTTCAATTAAATTAGCAGAGGAAAAAGGAATGGGAGTAATTGCAAAACGCCCGCTAGCAAATGCACCCTGGAGGTTCAGTGAAAAACCTTTTGGTAACTATGCCGAGAATTACTGGATCAGATGGAAGGAAATGAATCTGCCTGAACAGGAGGACTGGCTCGATACGTTCATCAGGTTTTCTGTTTTCACCGAAGGAATCGATTCAGCAATAGTCGGAACATCAAATCCCGATCATCTGAAACAATGCATCAGTTCAATTGACAAAGGTTCTTTGCCTGAAGATCTTTACAAACTTATCAGAAAATCATTTAATCCGGAATGGCGCGGAGAAGTTTAATTTTCTCTTAATCCAATATTGAATCGCTGTTAACTACCTTACCACTTTTTGTTTTTATCGTCATAATACAATTCTGAAAATTATTCTCATCAATTGAACGTGTTGCATCTTCTATCAAATTAGTTTTGAAACCTGCATCGATTGAATCCATTGAAGTATAGAAGGCGCAGAAATCGCCGGTAAGTCCCGCAACGAATACTTCATCAATGTTCCTTCCTTTCAGATAAGCGGCAAGTCCGGTATCCTTTAGTTTGCCGTTATCAAAAAATCCGCTGTATGAATCAATGTTTTTATCCATTCCTTTTCTGAAAATGGCTTCGATTTTTTTTATATCAAGCAGCTTAGAAAATTCAGCACCTTCTGTTTCCTGCACACAATGGTCGGGCCAGAGAATTTGTTCGAGCCCTGACAGGATAGTTTTTTCAAAAGGTTTTTTGCCTGAATGGTTAGAAGCAAAGCTGCCATG
>JAWOIK010000158.1:0-6384 GCA_046484705.1 Ignavibacteriaceae bacterium
CGTGCGGATCGGCAAAGTATGATAGGTTACATACCAGACCAGCCATTTCTTTATGATAAACTTACAGGCAAAGAGTTTCTTTATTTCTGCGGCGGACTCTATAAAATTGATAAGATTACATTACGTAATAAAATAGAAGAAACCATCTCCGAACTTAAGATTAATCAGTGGGTAGACAAACGAACGGAAGAATACTCACAGGGAATGAAGCAAAGAATTGCAATAGCCTCGGCGTTGCTTCATGATCCAAAATTGATTGTGGTTGATGAACCGATGATAGGACTTGATCCCCAGAGTGCGCTAATTGTTAAGAATGTTTTGAGACGTAAAGCTTCAGAAGGAGTTGCTGTTTTTATGTCCACACATAGTTTGAACATAGCCGAAGAAATTTGTTCACGCATAGGAATAATAAACAACGGTGCAATTATATTCGAAGATAAGAAAGAAATTGTGGAACAGATTAAAGGAACAGATCATCAAAATCTTGAGTCATTATTCTTAGAACTGACTAAATAAATGGCTCTTTTACTCCACATACTAAGATATAAGATTTACACAATTCTTAAATCTGAAAACTCAATCAGGTTATCATATGTAGTTAAAAGTCTTGGTACTGCTTCTGTTTATCTACTTTTTGCCTATGGTACTTATCTGTTTACTACAAGCACTATTGAATATCTGTTGGAAGATGCAAAGATCGGATTATTTCTGTTACACAGATTCATTTTTGTTGTTCTTTTCATTTTCTTTATGGCAGTAAACGTTGGAAACATTGTAGTATCGTATTCAACATTATTCAGGTCAAGAGAGGTTGAATTCTTAATAACAAAACCAATCTCCTTTTCTAAGCTATTTGCGATAAAATTTTTAGACAATTTTTTCTACAGTTCCTCAACTTTACTTCTCATAATCACTGCAGTTGCAATCGGTTATGCTGAATATTTTATGCTGCCCTGGTATTTTATACCGCTCTCAATACTGTTGATTGTTCTGCCCTTTATGTTCATTGCAGGTTCATTGGGTTCAATAATACTATTGGTAATCCTGCGGTTATCAGCCAAATATGGTGTGAAACAGGTAATCGCGTCAATTGGAATACTGTACGGAAGTGCAATTTTATTATTCTATTACTTTGCAAGCCCAGTCAATCTAGTGAACCAGGTATTTGAACACTTTCCGAATATAAATAATTACTTCGGTTCATTGGAAAGTCCGTTTATCAAATTATTACCAAATTATTGGATATCGGAAGCTTTGTACTGGATTAGCAGGGATAATATTATACCTTCTGCATGGTATATTTATTTATTGATAATTACTTCAATAATTATCTTTCTGATCTCACTTTTTATAGCACATAAATGGTATTACAAAACCTGGCTGGTTTCTCTGGATCTTGCTGCAGACTTAGCAGTTAAAAAGAATAATACAAAAAAAGTGTTTGGATATGAAAACCCATCATCCTTAGCCCCGCTTGATGAAGCGTTTCTTAAACGGGAATTTATATTATTCTTCAGGGAACCGAGTCAGTGGACACATCTTGCTGTAATGTTATTCCTTATTACAATATTCATTTCGTCCATTGGCAGTATTGATGCAATGATATTAAAAGCATACAATGTATATCTTAAAACACTTGTTTACCTGGTAGTTTACCTTTTTAATATTTTTCTCATCGCATCGCTTTCTTTACGTTTCGTATTCCCTATAATTAGTATGGAAGGCGAGACTATCTGGAAGATAAGAAGTGCACCGCTTGATTACAGAAGAATATTAATAACACGGTTGTTGATTTATTTCATTGTTATATTTATAATCGGACAGGCATTAAACTTTTTTTCAAATTATCAGTTTTCCCTTCAACTTGCAGTATTCTCACAACTGAATACTGCTTTCGTAACTATAACATTAGTTTCATTAAATTTTGGAATGGGGGCAATATTTGCAAATTACCGGGAGAAAAATCCTATACGGATTGCCTCATCTCAGGGAGCTTCAATTACATTTTTGTTTACGATAATTTACCTGGTATTTTTAATTATTGTTCTTTTCGCACCATTGAGTAATTATTTTGAGGCAACTGCAAGCGGAAAGCTAATAAGTTTAGATCAGCTTCTTATAACTACCTCCCTGCTTGGTGTCTTAGCTTTAATTGTTTCATACCTGATGATTTCGAATGGTATAAAATATTTTCTGAGAGATGTTTGAAGATTGTGATATTCAGAAATTATATACTGGTTTTAGACACATCCATTTGTACTGTTTTTTCTGATAGTACTTCAACAAGCTTATGATTCTGCACAATAGCTGCGGAGAGTTTATTATTTGCAATACAGGCTGTATCAATATATAAACTATTGTTATATTCGATATGCTTTACTTCAAATACCCGGGTATGTCCGACAATCTGAAGTCTGCCTATATCAAGAAGATCATCACGATTCCAGATAATACCGTGATCACTAGATAACTCACTTTTTACAAGAGTTTCTAATTCTTTTATATCCTTAATGCTGTTATTATCAAAATGTTTGTGGTAATAATCTGAAATTCCTGCATGTGAAATAAAACAATCCGTATGATCAATAATAAGCGGAGCTGAAATTATCATTTCAAGATGATCATCCATTTTCTCCCATCTTCCCTGGTAGGATTTTAATGTTGGCTCACACCCGTTATGGATCCATGGTTTACCAATAGGGCTGGATGGCTCTTTAATATGGTAGTAAAACATTAAATCGTGGTTGCCTGGTGTAAAGGTAATATTTTCGGCAGCAACAAAGTCTAAAACCTCATAACTGAAATTTCCCCTGTCAACGAGATCACCAACGCAAAAAATTTCAATATCCTGGTATTTGCTTTTAATCTGCCGGACTAACTTTTCTAAAGTAAGAAAGCAGCCGTGAATATCACCTATTACAGCAATCATCTTGCTAATTTAAATATGGTAAACATCTTTAGCATATTCCATTAATTCATCTCTGAATTTTGGATGAGCAATTTTGATAAGAGAATTAACTCTTTCCTGTATAGTTTTTCCGAAAAGATGCGCTACACCATATTCGGTTACAACATAGTGAACGTCGCCGCGTGAAGTGACAACACCTGCGCCTTGCTTAAGCATTGGGACAATCCGTGAAATCTTTTCGTCTTTGGTTGTTGATGGAAGAGCAATTATTGGTTTCCCCCCCTCACTCCGCGCCGCACCGCGAATAAAATCAACCTGCCCGCCGATACCGCTGTAAAACTTTGTACCAATCGAATCAGCACATATCTGTCCGGTGATATCAACTTCAATTGCTGAGTTAATGGCAACCATTTTATTATTTTTAGCAATCACAAAAGGATCATTAACATATTCCTGTGGATGAAATTCTATTACCGGGTTGTTATCAATAAAATCATAAACCTTTCTGGTACCAAGTACAAATCCTGCAATAATTTTACCCGGGTGGAGAGTTTTCTTTTCCCCATTAATTATACCGCGTTCAACTAATTCAATTATCCCGTCAGAAAACATTTCAGTATGAATACCCAGATCTTTTTTATTAGTAAGATATTTCATTACAGAATCCGGAATAGCACCGATTCCCATCTGCAAAGTTGATCCGTCTTCAACCATATCGGCTATGTATTTACCGATCCTGTCGTACACATCAAGCATCTGCGGTGTTGTGTCAGGATCAATTTGCGGAAGTTCCTGAAGATCTTCGTCGTACTCCACAATATGATGAATTTTATTAATATGAATAAAACTGTCTCCAAGAGTTCTGGGCATATTTTGATTCACTTGTGCAATGATAATTTTTGCCCGTTCTGCAGCAGCTTTGATTGTACCAACATCCACTCCGTATGAACAGAATCCATGTTCATCCGGCGGCGAAACCTGAAGCAATGCTACGTCAGTCTGGATAATATTATTCTTAAACAGCAGCGGGACTTCGGACAGAAATATAGGAATAAACTCTGCCCTGCCTTCATTTACAGCTTTTCTTGTATTTCCACCAATGAAGAACGCTTTGTGCTTAAAATGCTTTTCCATTCCGGGCTGAACATATTCTAAAGGTCCAACCACAAGAATGTGATAAAGTGTAACATCGGTAAGATTCTCTTTTCTTCTAACTAATGCTCTTACCAATTCATGAGGAATAGCACATCCGGGCTGAACGACTACATTATCACCGGATTTAATACTTTTAACTGCCTCATCGGCAGTAAGGATTTTGTTACTGTATATTTTTAGAAGATTTGTTGGAATTGCCTTCTTATATTTTATATCTTCTGAAGTTGTCATAATTCATTTCTTTTATAAATTCATAAAAACATTTCAATAAAGTCAGTTTGTAGAAAAAACGTGCAGCCTCCTGTACTCAAAATTAAAAATATTTGCTAATGATTCGTTGGTACAATACCCTTTATAAGTACAAACTCCTTTCGAGAGCCCGGCATCACCAAGCAAAGCGTTGGATAATCCATTTCCTGCAATGTCTAATACATAATCAATAACAGCATTATTTATCCCATAGCTGGCTGTGCGGGCAACTATTGCTGGCATGTTAGGTACGCAATAATGTATTACATCATGCATCTGATAAACAGGATCGGACAAAGTAGTTATTCTGCTCGTTTCAATGCATCCTCCCTGGTCAATTGAAACATCCACTATAACAGCTCCCCGTTTCATTTCTTTTACCATCTCTTCAGAAACAATATGCGGAGCAATTTCACCTTTTATAAGAACCGCGCCGATAAGTACGTCTGCAAATTTAACTCCTCTTGAAATGGTATAAGGATTGGCCATAACCGTTGTAACTCTTTTACCGAATCGTGAATCCATTTCTCTTAATCTGTTCAGATCTTTATCCAAAATAATAACCTGTGCACCTCTGCCGAGTGCAGCACGTGCTGCAGTAACTCCCACCACACCTGCACCAATTATAACAACCGCAGCGGGTGCCACGCCGGTGATGCCGCCTAAAAGAATTCCCCTGCTGCCCTTGCTGAAACTTTCAAGTTGTCTTTCGGCAACCTGTATTGCGAGTTGTCCGGCAATCTCACTCATCGAATGAAGCACAGGCAGCCGGTCTTCTTCATCTTCCACAAGCTCATAGCCAATTGCTGTTATTTTTTTATTAAGAAGTGTTTCAGTGACAAGCTTTTTACCAACTGCGAGGTGTAAAAAAGAAAAAAGTATCTGGTTCTCCTGAAGTAACTTCGATTCCTCTACTGTAAGCGGCGCAACTTTCACCACCATCTCCGCCCGTTTAAATGCTTCTTCGGCACCATACACAATTTGTGCACCTACTTTTTCATATTCCTCATCACGGAAATGACTTTCTTCTCCCGCGCCTCTTTCAAAATAAACTGTATGTCCTGCTCTTACTAAAGCATCCACCCCTGCGGGGGTAAGAACAACTCTTTTTTCTTCATAAAGAGTTTCTCTTGGTATTCCAATTCTCATTTAAACTTTCACTTTTTATTTGTAAAAATATCTAAATCGTGGTTGGTTATCAATTAAATTCGTTATCTCAGACCGGGGTAATTGGTTTTCTGCCCGATAATACTGCGTCTATATTTTTTGCTGCTAATAACGACATTGCATTGCGTGATTCGATTGTGGCACTCCCTAAATGAGGCAGAAGTACTACATTTTTAAGTTTCAGTAATTTCAGATTAAAATTCGGTTCATTCTCATAAACGTCAAACCCGGCAGCAAAAATTTTTCCGGATTCCAGCATTTTTACCAGGTATTTTTCATCAACAATTTCACCTCTAGCAGTATTAATTAGAATGGATGATGATTTGAGAAGTTCCAGCTTCTCCTTACTCAACAATTTATTTGTTTTTGAATTTAACGGCAGATGAATTGAAATAATATCGGATTTTTTTAAAAGTGTATTTAATGAAACTTTATTCGCTCCTGTTTTTTGTTCCAGGATTTCATTCCTGCTATTTGAGTAGTATAATATTTTGCATCCGAATGCGGATGCTCTGATCGCAGTAGCAGCACCAATTCTTCCTGCTCCCAGAATACCGAAATTTTTATCCTTTAGCTCCATTCCACGAAGCAGCATCGGATGCCATCCTGAAAATTTATTCAGCCTCATGAGCTCTTCACCTTCTACAAATCTTCGGGCACAGGCTAAAGTAAGTGCCATGGCAAGATCTGCAGTTGAGTTTGTTAAAACATCCGGTGTATTAGTAACAACAATTCCTTTACGCTTTGCAAATACAATATCAATATTATTGAATCCTACAGCATAGTTCGCAACGACCCTGCAGTTCTGCATTGAATCAATTACTTCCTTATCAATTTTATCAGTAAGTAGTGAGATTAAACCAGCACATTTTTTAACCTCTTCAATCAGAACATTGCGGGGAATT
>JAWOIK010000178.1:0-6079 GCA_046484705.1 Ignavibacteriaceae bacterium
CCAGTTTAAGCTTCCGGTAGTTTCAAGTATTACCTGTTATACTGCTCATTTTGATAATGCAGAATCATTTGGTGAAGTTTTTGTTAAGATTGCCAATAAAGGAGCAATTGGTTTTTGGGGTAGTGTTGGATTGACTTATTGGCAAACCGGAAGGACAATGAATCAGCATTTGTATGATCACTTATTTAATAATAGAAATTATGTGATTGGCAGTGCCATTCTTAGCGCAAAAGCGACAGTAGGCGGTGGTACGTATGATGTGATGACTGCACAACTTGCATATCTGGGAGATCCGGCAATTGAAATAGCTTTCCCCAAAACTCCCGATTTCGCAATTAAGTCCTCGGATATTACGATCTCTCCACAAAATCCTCTGAAGGATGATACAGTAACAGTTTCTGTGAGTATTAGGAATTGGGGAGTTACATTTCCTGATGATTCCGTAACACTTGAAGTTTTTAAAAATACAACAGATTCAGTGAACCTCATTCAGGAAATTAAAATACCTAGTTTTCCATACACTACTACGGCAAATGTGGAGTGGATCCCGTTGGAAGCAGGACTATATAATTTGATCGCAAGAATAAATGAAAAGGATGCAATTGAAGAATCTGACCATTCTGATAACATTAATTCCAATAGTTTTTCCGTGTTCGATTTCGGTCAACCTAATATTATTAAACCGGTAAATGGATATTTTACTAATGAAGATAAAGTGGATTTCGTTTTTTCGGATATTGGTTTTTATTTCGACCGGAATTTCGATTATATAATTGAAATAAATACTGTACCGGATTTTAACTCTGGTTCAATCACATTAAAATCACCAGTAATTCAACCTGTAGATGGAGTTGTGAGATGGAATTCCAATTCCTTAAGCAACGGCGAATATTTTTGGAGAGCAGTAATTTTTGATGTTGTTGATACAAACTTTAGTCCCGTTCAATCATTTTCGATCAATAATTCAGGTGGATCCGGTTATATGGCTCAAAACAAGCAATTACAATTATTCGAGCGGAGGAATATTGATTATATCGATGAACTAAAAAGTCTTATTCTGAATACTGAAGTTCAGCCACCACACCCGGAAGAAAAACATCTATTAGATTCGATTATGATCAGTCTACCACCGGATTCAACACATCCATCAACATTTACTACTGATGGCACTTATCTTTATTTTGGGCATTTGCCAGCATGGACAGCCGATTCGAAGATTTATAAAATTGGGACAGGATATAACGGTACCGTCGCAGGAGAAAATTACGGTGCTATCCCAAACCTTGATATATATATTTATAGTCACTTGATGAGCCATGAAGGATTTTTGTACACATGTACTGGTTCATTAGATCAACTTTTGAGAATAGATCCGGAATCTGGAGATACTTCTACAATAATTATTAGCGATAGTTTACTCCATACTCTTAATACACCAACACAAATTGGTGGAGTTTATCTGTACTCAGATGGGACTTTTATCTATAATTTGGCAACTGGAACATCCTCATATCCTAACAAATTTGTTTTGAGAAAATTTGATCCTTCGAATAACTGGATTAAAATCGGTGAAGATATTGTATTCAATGGTACGATTTTACCAAGAGTTTCTAGTTTTTTTGTTGCGGAAGGTTATTTAATTCTTTATGAAAATTATATTGCAAGAGCATTAAGAAGATATAGATTATCCGACGGACTTTTTGAGGAAGAATGGAGATATTCTAGCGAGCAGTTAAAATATTTCGGCATTGCATATGACAGATTAAATGATCTGGTCTATTTTTCAAGATTCATTCCAGGTATCAATGTTAGTTATAGTCCAGGATTTTTTAAATACAAAGGTACTTTCATAGAGTCGCAAGGACAATTAACTTCCCAGGAAATAGGACCAGCATCCAAATGGCATAATCTTGAGTTTGAAATTGATAACACCAATTCTCAGGGAACTTACAAGTCATACTTGTTTGGTAAAAATCCTAATAGTTCTGAATGGGATTTATTGGATTCATTAAATCAGTCAACTTATAACTTAGAAGGCATACATGTTTCAGACTATAATTTTATCAAACTTCAATATAATTTTACTGATTCTTCATCGGGAGGCAGTGAGCCATTAAAGTTTAATTCTCTAAAAGTTAATTATGAGTATTTACCTGAAATATCAATGATTCCAAAAGATCTTACTTTTGCGCCGGATTCGATGCTTCAGGGAATTGATGTGAATATGAATCTTAAGGTTCATAATCTGGGTTATATTCCAGTTGATAGTTTAAAATTAGACTTTTACTTGAATGAAGGTGATTCAATTTATCTGACTAAATATATTTCCGTTCAGCCGGACTCATTTACGGTTATCGATCAGGTTATCGAAACCAGTAAAATAATTTTCGACACAAATATTAAAACGGTAGCAACTTCACCAATCCAGGAATATTATTCATACAATAACCTGATCGAAAATAATTTCTTTGTTGCACGTGACTCTGTAAAGCCTATTTTTTCAATTTCATTTGACGGAAAAGAAATTATTGACGGTGATATAATCTCATCAGAGCCGACCATAATAATTACCCTGGAAGATAATAGCCCGCTTCCTTCAACTCCAAGTCATTTCACTCTCGTTCATCAGAATGTACCTTTAAACATTGAAACCAATCCTGATATTGCATTCACTTATTCTCATGGCGAACCACTTTCAAAAACAGAAATCGTTTGGACCCCTGTTTTAGATGATGGAGTTCATACCCTCGAAATATTAGCAAAAGATTCATCAGGTAATTTTTTCGATTCCACTTCACACAAATCTGTTTTTCAGGTTTATAGCGATGCTGATATTCGGAATGTTTATAATTATCCCAATCCTTTTGCAGACGATACTTATTTTACTTTTGAATTGCGAGGAACAATAGTACCGGAAGAATTAAGAATAAAAATTTATACCATTGCCGGCCGATTGATTCGTGAACTTACTATACCGCCAAACCAGATGCAGATTGGTTTTAACAGGCACTATTGGAATGGCAGGGATAATGAAGGAGATGAAATTGCAAATGGTCTTTATTTCTATAAGGTTATTGCTAACCAGGAAGGCGAGACAAGAACTGTGACTCAGAAATTAGCAAAGGTTAAATAGTATATTATTTATAACAAGTTCTGTATAATTGTAATGTGAATTTTTCTACGGCACGGAGTAAATTAATGACTCCGTGCAGTAATTTATCAATTGAATAAGAATACTGAGCATTTCATCAATTTATAATCCAATCAAATTTTATTAACTTTGTCCATCATCATCAACCTTTAGAGGAAATTTTATGTGCGGAATAGTTGGTTATATAGGGAAGAATAATTGTGTTCCTATTCTTATTAATGGGTTGAAAAGGCTCGAATATCGTGGTTATGATTCTGCCGGAATAGGCATTATTCAAAATCACAAATCTTTAGTTATCAAGAACAAAGGAAAAGTTTCTTTCCTTGAGGAAAGGATAGAAAATCTGGATCTTTCATCCAACATAGGAATTGCACATACCCGCTGGGCAACGCACGGTATTCCAAATGAACTCAATGCACATCCGCATACAAATCATGATCAAACTATTTTTATAATCCATAACGGCATAATCGAAAATTTTTCAGTTCTTAAAAAAAGTTTGATTAATACCGGATATAGATTTAATAGTGATACTGACTCCGAGGTACTCGTTCATCTGATTGACAGTTTTATTAAGAACGGGAATGATCTTACTAAAGCAGTTCAACTGTCGCTTAATGAGGTAGATGGTACATACGGACTAGCTGTTATTTATTCCGGTGAACCTGATAAGATTATCGCTGCCCGGAAAGGTTCGCCATTGGTTGTTGGTTTAGGTGAAAGCGAAAATTTTATTGCCTCAGATGTGTCGGCAATTATAGCTCATACAAAACAGGTTGTTTATCTTGAGGATGGTGAGGTCGCTATTATTACAGCAGATACCTTTAGTGCAAAAACCATATACGATAAAGAAATTGAAAAGGAAGTGCACGAAATTAATATGACATTGGAGGAAATTGACAGGGGTGGATATTCCCATTTTATGCTCAAAGAAATCATGGAACAACCGGAAACAGTTAGAAATTCAATGCGAGGCAGAATTTTACTTGATGATGGAACCTCAAAGCTTGGTGGATTAACAGATGTAATCGACAGATTAGTTGATTCAAAGAGAATTATTTTTACAGCTTGCGGTACATCCTGGCACGCCGGATTAGTTGGCGAATATATGATCGAACAGTTCTGCAGAATTCCAACAGATGTTGAATATGCATCAGAATTCCGCTATAGAAACCCAATTATAGAAAAAGACGATGCGATATTTTTTATTTCGCAAAGCGGTGAGACGGCAGATACACTTGCTGCTCTTCGTGAAGCAAAATTAAAAGGAGCGTTGGTTCTTGGTATATGTAACGTAGTCGGCAGTTCAATCGCCAGAGAATCCAATTCAGGTGTATATACGCATGCCGGACCTGAAATTGGAGTGGCTTCCACAAAGGCATTCACCTCCCAACTCATTGTGTTAGCACTTATCGCTTTATTGGTTACAAGAAGAAAAAATTTAAGTCAGATAGACGGAAAAAATATTGCAGAAGAATTATTAAAACTTCCGGACAAGATTGAAATCATCTTAAAGCTTAATGATAAAATTGAAGCAATTGCTGAGGAATTTAAAGATGCGAATAATTTTCTCTACCTCGGAAGGGGATACAATTTTCCTGTTGCTCTCGAAGGTGCATTAAAATTAAAAGAAATTTCTTATATCCATGCGGAAGGATATCCAGCAGCCGAAATGAAACATGGTCCTATCGCCCTGATAGATGAAAATATGCCGGCGGTGTTTATTGCTCCAAAAGATTCCACCTATGAAAAAATTCTGAGTAACATACAGGAAGTAAAGGCAAGAGGAGGAAGGATAATTGCAATAGCAAATGAAGACGATGAAGAAATTGATAATCTGGTTGACTATAGTATTAAAATACCGTCAACTATCAGAATGTTAATGCCTATATTATCGGTTATCCCGCTTCAACTTTTAGCATATCATATTGCTGTTAAGAAGGGATTAAATGTGGATCAACCAAGAAATCTGGCTAAAAGCGTTACAGTGGAATAAAATTTATTTGAGATTAATTTTAAAATCCATATTTTTGTACGCTATAAATAAGGGCAGATAGCTCAGTCGGTAGAGCAAAGGACTGAAAATCCTTGTGTCGGCGGTTCAATTCCGTCTCTGCCCACTTAAGGGATGTTACCGGGCATCCCTTTTATATTTTAAATAAGTTTATTCCTTATTTATCTTAATTGTACAACCCATTTCCTGAGACCATTAACAGATCATTAATATTCATGAGGTTTATTCTCTTTTAGATTCTGTTGTGCATCGGCGACAGAATATTCTTTCAAATCCATATTGCAGAGAGGGCAGCTGCCGGGATGGTCAGAAATTACTTCCCAATCCATAGGGCATTGATAAACATTACCATCTTTATTTTCATCCAAAGTAGAAACATCAACATCATAAGCCCTTACCATCGGTGATTCGACTTTTTCCATAGTTTCATCGTTGTGCATTGTATCGTGGTCCTCGGAATTACCGCAGCCGCTAAATGCCAAAATAATTGCAGCAGCTAAAGTCATTAATAAAATTATTTTTGTTTTCATAGCTAACTCCTTTTTTAATTATGATTAATTCTGAATGAATATATTAAATTCTATTAATAAATTAAATATAATTTAATATCGGCTTTGTTAATGCTGATGCTCAACGGGCTGTTGCGGAGCATCTTCTGCCTTTTGATAACTGTCCACAGAGCTTATCTTCTTTGTTACTTCACCGCAAGTCAGCATTTCATCTCCGAAATAAGGATTAAATATTTCTTCAGACTCACTCAACCAATAAGCTCCTTTATCATCAAATGCCATCGGGCAGAACTGGACATAAACCATATTTATTTTTAATCCGAAATTATCTGCTGTTTCAATAATTACATCAGATAATTTTTTGAAATGTATACGCTGTTCTTCCAGGTCTTTAGCTTTTGATAT
>JAWOIK010000318.1:0-4511 GCA_046484705.1 Ignavibacteriaceae bacterium
ATCCAATTTTAATATTACAGTCCATGCAGGTGAAGCATTCGGCAAAGAATCAATCTGGCAGGCAATTCAATGGTGCGGGGCTCATAGAATAGGGCACGCAACAAGACTGCTCGAAGATATAATTTTTGATGAAGAGGGAAATGTATTCGGATTCGGTGATCTTGCTCAATATGTATTAGATAAAAGAATTCCATTAGAAATATGTTTATCCAGCAACCTTCATACAGGGGCGGTTGACAAACTTGAAAATCACCCGTTCGGAATATTATTTAAAGAGAAATTCCGTGTTACAATTAATACTGATGACCGTTTGATGAGCGATACAGATATGACTAAGGAATTTCTAACAGCAATAAAATATTTTAATATCAGTTTTGATGATGTTGAAAAGTTAACAATCAATTCAATGAAGTCGGCTTTTATTCCGCACAAAGAAAGACTGTATTACATTTATAACGTAATTAAACCCGGATATCAAAAAATCCGCGATCAATTATTATCATTCAAATCAACAGAAAGAAGCAATGAAGAAACTGTTCACAAATTATAATTTTGAATTTGATAAGAACGAAAAGAAAATTCTTGTCAACTACTGTAAACAGGCACTCAAACAGGTTGAAGGAGATAACCGCTTATTTGCAGAGGAAAGAGCATTTAAATCGATTATCGAAAAACTAAATTCAGACACGGAAACTGTTAAATTAACAAAGGATGAAAAAACAAGGTTAACACATCAGTTAGAAGAGAATGTAAAATTTATTAAGAAGAGTATTGATAAAGCATGGTTCTTTAAGAAGTGGCTTTATAAATCGATGTTAACACAGTACAATAATTTACTCGATAATCATTTCAGAAAGTGATTTTATTTTATGGTAACGACAAATAAAGTTATAAAAGCTGTAACAGGAACTGAATTATCCTGTAAAGGATGGATTCAGGAGGCGGCTATGAGAATGCTTATGAATAATCTTGATCCCGATGTTGCAGAACGACCCGAAGATTTAATTGTTTACGGTGGTAGTGGAAAAGCTGCACGCAATTGGGAATCATTTGATGCAATAATAACCTCATTAAAAAATCTTGAGAATGATGAAACACTTTTGGTTCAATCAGGTAAACCGGTTGGGATTTTCAAAACACATTCAAATGCTCCGCGTGTTATTATCTCAAATTCAATGCTTGTTCCGGATTGGGCAACATGGGATGAATTCCGCAGACTTGAAAAACTTGGTTTAACAATGTACGGACAAATGACCGCCGGAAGCTGGATTTATATTGGTTCTCAGGGAATCCTTCAGGGAACATATGAAACTTTTGCGGAATGTGCACGTAAATATTTTAACGGATCATTAAAAGGTAAACTTGTTCTTACAGCCGGACTCGGCGGAATGGGCGGGGCTCAACCGCTTGCAGCAACTTTTAACGGTGCCGTATTTCTTGGTATTGAAGTTGACAGATTACGTGCACAGAAAAGAATTGATACCGGTTATCTTGATTATCTGACAGATGATCTTGATGATGCATTAAAAAAAGTATTGAATGCTCAGACTAAAGGTGAAGCTCTGTCAATTGGACTTGTCGGTAATGCCGGTGAAGTGCATCATGAAATAATTAAGCGTGGAATCATTCCGGATATTGTTACTGACCAAACATCTGCTCATGATGTATTAAATGGTTATGTGCCAATGGGAATGAGTTTTGAAGAAGCCGTTAAACTGAGAGAAACTGATCCAGAGAAATATATTCAGCTTTCAAGAAATACAATTGTAAAACATGTTGAATCAATGCTTGAATTTCAAAAACGCGGTTCCATTGTTTTTGATTACGGAAATAATATTCGAGGTGAAGCGAAAGAAAACGGTGTGATAAATGCATTTGATATACCCGGTTTTGTTCCTGAATTTATTCGTCCTCTATTTTGTGACGGCAAAGGTCCATTCAGATGGGCGGCGTTGTCAGGTGATCCCGAAGATATTTATGTTACAGACAGGGCAATAAAGGAAACTTTCCCTGATAATACATTACTGCTCAATTGGATTGATATGGCGCAGAAAAAAGTTCACTTCCAGGGATTACCTTCAAGGATTTGCTGGCTTGGTTACGGCGAACGTGCTAAGATGGGAAAAATATTTAATCATCTTGTTGCAGATGGAAAAGTAAAAGCACCTATCGTAATCGGCAGAGATCATCTTGATTGCGGATCTGTAGCTTCACCTAACAGAGAAACAGAAGCAATGATTGACGGCAGTGATGCAATAGCTGACTGGCCCATACTTAATGCCTTGTTAAATGCAATAGGCGGAGCAAGCTGGGTTTCTGTTCATCATGGCGGCGGAGTTGGAATTGGTAAATCAATACATGCAGGAATGGTTGTAGTTGCCGATGGTACAAAGGAAGCTGAAGAAAGATTAGAACGTGTTCTTACTTACGATCCCGGTATGGGAATTATCCGTCATGCAGATGCAGGTTATGAGCAGGCTGTTGAAAATGCTAGAAGATGGAATGTAAAAATTCCAATGATAAAATAATTTATGTTTGTCCGGGTGTATGAAACAGGAGAAGAAAAATATTATCAAAAGTTCACTATTTATTGCTGTGTTTTTTATTGTGATAGCTATATCAATTTCATTTTTTACTTCCGGTCGTGTGAATGAAGTATCTGAAAACCAAAACACATTTTCAGAAAATATTCCTTCCGATAAAGTTGATGAAAATTGTGAATTCAACGGAATGAAACTTTACGGAAAAATTCAATTTGTAACGTCATTCCCTGATATTAAAATTAAAGTGGTTGAATCATTTCCCGATCTGAAAGTAAAAATAGTTGATGCATTTCCTGAAGATTGTGGTGAATGGCAGATAGTAAATTCTTTTCCCGATCTTAAAGTGCAAATAGTTGAATCGTTCCCTGATATAAAAATAAAATTCGTGGAAGCGTTTCCAGGATTACCTTAAAAAATAGAAATAAAAGAAAGAGGTTATTATGAAAATCAAAGTATTGGTAGCAGATAAATTCCCGGATAAATATATCCAGCAAATGAAAGATCTTGAACTGGAAGTAATTTACGAACCGAAACTCGGTGAGAAAGATCTTCCTGAAGCAGCTAAAGATGCTGACATAATTGTTGTCCGTTCAACTGTTGTGAACGAGGAGACAATTAATAGCAGTGAAAAACTTAATCTTATAATTCGTGCGGGTTCCGGAGTGAATAATATCAATATAGCAGCAGCAAACAAAAAAGGAATCTATGTTGCTAATTGCCCCGGTATGAACGCAGTAGCAGTTGCAGAACTTGCAATTGGACTGATGATTTCACTTGATCGTTTTATACCGGACAATGTTAGTGATTTCAGAAATGGTAAATGGAATAAAGACAAATATTCCAAAGGTAAGGGATTGAAAGGAAAAACTCTTGGTTTAATTGGTGTCGGCAATATCGGTAAAGAAGTGGCAAAACGTGCACTTGCTTTTGAAATGAATGTTTATGGAAAAGATATTACACGTATTGAAGGTGTTCAGATAAAAGATTTCAGCGAAATGGATCAGTTACTCCCGTTATGTGATGTAGTTACAATTCACCTTCCTGCTACACCACAGACAAAAGGATTGTTCAACAAAAAAATGTTCAGTTATATGAAGGATGGAGCATACCTGGTAAATACTTCCCGGCAGGATATTGTTGTTGAAGAAGATCTTCTTGAAGCAATTAAAGAAAAAAATATACGGTATGCCTGTGATGTTTTTAAAGGCGAACCTGAATCCAAAACTGGTGAAGTTAAATCAGTGTTACAGGATAATCCGAACATTTATGTAACACATCATATAGGAGCATCAACTGCACAGGCGCAGGATGCTGTTGCAGAAGAAACAATTAATATTATTAAACACTTTGTACACAGCGGAGTTATTGAGCATTGGGTAAACAGGGCTAAGAAAACAGATGCTCATTACCAGTTGGTTGTTAAACATTATGACAAACCCGGTGTACTTGCAGCAATACTTGATGTAATACGACAAGGAAATATAAATATAGAAGAAATTGAAAATATAATTTTTGAAGGCGGTGTTGCTGCCTGTTGTACAATGAAACTAAAAGCTGCTGTAAGTGCGGATATGCTTAAGACTATGCGTGAAAATCAGAATGTGATTAGTGTGAGTCATGTGGAGATTTAAATGCTTTAATTCAGAGGATCGATTAACAATCGATCCTCTGATTAATTTGCTGCTCAATTTAGTACCTAGAAGATATTTCTGGCATCACTTCATCAATATCATCTTACCCATATCTGTGTAAACCGGTATGTTGTTCCCGTTCTTTACTTGGATCATATATAAATATACTCCGCTAGACATATCACTGTATCTTGCCCCCATCATCACTTCCAGTTTGCTTGCCTTGCTTCTTTCTGCTGTGTTCGGATGAAAGACCACTTCATAGTATCCTTTCTCCTGCCATTGGTTTACAAGGATTTTTATTAACTCGCCTTTTATATCATAGATATACAGTTTT
>JAWOIK010000262.1:0-37366 GCA_046484705.1 Ignavibacteriaceae bacterium
TGAATATTATTTGAATCAGCATATTCCTTTATTGCGTCGAAGTCAGGAACGATCAGTGCGGTAAGAAACATTCTTCGGTCACCTATCAAGATAAACTGATCAATATATTTACTGGCAAGAAATATATTCTCAATCGGAGTAGGGGCAATATATTTTCCGGCGGAAGTTTTAAATAAATGTTTTTTTCGATCTGTAATCACTAAATATCCATCCTGGTCAAATACTCCGATATCACCAGTATAAAGCCAGCCGTCCTTTATTGTGGCATCAGTCTCTTTTTTGTTTTTATAATATCCTTGCATGATATTTGGACCTTTTGCAAGAATTTCACCATCTTCAGCAATTTTTATTTGTACACCAGGCATTGCTCTTCCTACTGTTCCAAACTTGTAAGCATCAAGTCTGTTAGCAGCAATAACCGGTGATGATTCAGTTAATCCATAACCTTCAATTATTAATAATCCGACAGCTTCAAAAAATTCCCCAAGTTCTCTTGGCAAGGCAGCACCACCTGAAATAAAAAATCTTAAATTACCCCCGGTCTTTTCTCTAAGTTTTTTGAAGACCAGTTTATCTGCTAGTTTATGTTTCACTGAAAGAGAGATGGGAATATTTTTTTCCTTCTTTGCCTTGGCATATTTCCTGCCCACTTCAATAGCCCAGTAAAATATCTTTTGTTTTTTCTCCGGTTGACTTTCAACGTTTTTAATTATTTTTGAATAAATCCTTTCAAATAACCTTGGCACAGTAGTCATAATAGTAGGTTTAACCTCTGTTAGGTTCTGGGCTACTGTTTCAATGCTTTCCGCATAACAAATTGTACCTCCGCATGCAAATGCTGTATAATAGCCGGCCATCCGCTCAAAAATATGACAAAGCGGAAGGAACGACAGGAATACATCATCTTTACCAATTGGAAATGACTCTAATGCCGACTGTACATTTGACAAAATGTTATGATGAGTCAGAACTACACCTTTCGGTTCACCGGTTGTACCGGAAGTATAAATAATAGTACAAACGTCACCCGGTTTTGCCAATTCAGTACTTTTACTGAAGAGATTTGGATTTTCTTTTCGGAATCTGGTTCCAAGTTCCTGGGTGTCTTTAAAGGTTTGCAAATCTTTCACTTTAGGATCAAAATCTTTTTCGTTGAGAATTATAATAAACTTCAGACTTTTACAATTATCCCGGATTTTCAGAAGTTTGTTTAACTGAAATTTATTAGAAACAATTATTCCCTTTGATTCAGAGTTATTAAGTATAAACTCAACAGAATCAGAGGTTAGAGAAGGGTAGAGTGGAACATCAATAGCACCTAATCCAAGAATTGCAAAATCACTGTATACCCATTCCGGTCTGTTTTCTGATATGATTGCAACCTTGTCATCTTTTTTTACACCCAGTGAGGCAAGTCCTAATGCAAAGGATTCTGTCTCATCACGCATCTGGTCATAGCTTATACCAACGTATTTGCCCTCAACTTTATGTTTGAGGATATAGCTATTTGTCTCTTTGCTGTATTCCTCTGTAAGATATTTGAATAATTGAGGAATAGTTTTGAAGGTAGCGGGTATTGCCATTTTTTCTCCTCTTGATTTGATTTTTTGCCCCTAAAAAATCTGATAATGGTTTAAGTTTAGCTCAGATAAAAAGATACTTGACAGCAAGATAATATCAAAAAGCCTAAATACAAAAGGGAAAATTCTGATTAAACGATTAGCGTATTTCAAAGATTATGTAAAGCAAACTATAATTGATAATCCCACCCGAAAATCGTAATTTTTCAACTACAATTTTTAATAATGAGGAAAAAAATGTCTAACGCATATTTCAAAGTACCACAACCAATAAATGAACAAGTAAAAACTTATAAACCGGGCAGCCCGGAAAGAGAAGAACTGAAGAAAAAATTAGAAGAATTAAAATCAAAGCAGATAGAAGTTCCGCTGATTATTGGCGGCGAAGAAGTTAGAACCGGAAATACTGAGGAGATGAGAATACCACATAATCACAGCCATATTCTTGGTGTTTATCATAAAGCAGGTAAAAAAGAAGTTGATATGGCTGTAAATGCCGCAATTGAAGCTCGAAAAGAATGGGCTGAAATGCCCTGGGAACACAGAGCTTCTGTCTTCCTGAAGATAGCCGATTTATTAGCAGGACCCTGGCGTTCAACAATTAACGCTGCTACAATGCTGGGACAATCCAAAACTGTTTATCAGGCAGAAATTGATTCTGCTGCGGAACTTGTTGATTTCTATCGATTTAATAGTTATTACATGGCTCAGTTGATGCAGGAGCAGCCATATTCTGGTAGTGGAATGTGGAACCGGGTAGAATACCGACCGCTTGAAGGATATATATTTGCTATTACCCCTTTTAACTTCACTTCTATCGCAGGAAATCTTCCAACAGCGCCTGCACTTGTTGGTAACGTAAGTTTATGGAAACCAGCGTCAAGTGCTGTTTATTCAGCATATTGGTTAATGAAGTTATTTGAAGAAGCAGGTTTACCAAAGGGTGTGATAAACTTTGTGCCCGGCTCCGGAGGACAGGTAGGAACTCCTGCTATGACAAATCCAAATCTTGCTGGTGTTCATTTCACCGGATCAACAGAAGTATTTCAGAATATGTGGAAAGTGATTTCCGACAATCTTAAAAATATGAAATACTATCCGCGCATTGTTGGTGAAACCGGCGGTAAGGATTTTATCTTTACTCATAACTCTGCGGATGTTGACGCACTCGTTGTTGCAGCTTTACGCGGTGCATTTGAATATCAGGGACAAAAATGTTCAGCAGCATCAAGAATGTATATTCCAAAATCTTTATGGAAGGAGTTTAAAGAAAAGTATGTTGCCGAAGTCGAAAAAATAAAAATGGGTGATGTAGAAGATTTTACAAATTTTATGGGTGCAGTAATTGATAAAGGTGCATTCAAATCAATAACTGAATATATTAAGTATGCAAAAGATTCTAATGAAGCAGAAATAATAACAGGCGGAAATTTTGATGATTCGAAAGGATATTTTATTGAACCGACAACTATTGTAACAACAAATCCCAAATTTAAAACTATGGAAGAAGAAATATTCGGTCCGGTGATGACAATGTATGTTTATAATGATAATAAACTGGATGAAACATTAACCCTTTGTGATGAAACCTCTCCATACGCATTAACTGGTGGTATATTTGCACAGGATAGGCAAGCAATTGTTAAGATGTCTGACAGATTAAGAAATGCAGCAGGAAATTTTTATATAAATGATAAACCAACCGGAGCAGTTGTTGGTCAGCAGCCATTTGGCGGAGGTAGAGCATCGGGTACAAATGATAAAGCAGGAAGTGCAATGAACCTAATGAGATGGATGACAGCAAGAACAATAAAGGAAACTTTCGATCCCCCTAAGGACTGGCGATACCCGTTTATGAGTGAGAAGTAGAATTAGTCAAGCTGAACTCGTTTCAGCTTCTCAGATATTTTAGGGAGATTCCGAATCAAGTTCAGAATGACAATAAAAGAGTTTATTTAAAATAATTAGAGGACTTTAAATGAAAATTCACGAATATCAGGCAAAAGAAGTACTTAAAAAATTTGGTGTACCTGTACAAGATGGTATAGCAATAAAAAAATTATCTGAATTTGATTCCGCAATTTCTCAATTGCAGAATCAAGGTGTAAATCAGTTTGTTGTTAAAGCTCAAATTCATGCTGGTGGAAGAGGTAAAGGTACATTATTAAATCCTGATAATATAAAGGAAGTGGTATTGGAAGGCGGCGTGAAATTTAGTACTTCCGTAGAAAAAGCAAGAGAGTATTCCGGTAAAATACTCGGTAATGTTCTTGTAACACATCAATCAGGTCCGGAAGGCAAATTAGTTAAAACTCTTTTTATAGCTGAAGGACTCGATTTTAAGAAAGAATTTTATCTTGGTATTCTGCTGGATCGTGCTGTCTCCCAAAACGTTATTATGGCATCGACTGAAGGAGGAGTTGAAATTGAAAAAGTTGCAGCCGAAACTCCTGAAAAAATTATTAAAGAATGGATTGATCCTTCCGTGGGTTTTCAGACATACCAGGCAAGAAAATTAGCTTTTGCATTAGGACTTGAAGGAGAAGCATTTAAAAATTTTATTCCATTCGTCAGGAAATTGTATGAAGCATATGTTAAAACTGATTCATCAATGCTGGAAATAAATCCGCTTGTCCTGACAAATGGTAATAAAATTGTTGCTCTCGATGCAAAAATGAATTTTGATGATAACGCATTATATCGTCAGAATGAAATTGCAGCATTCCGTGATCTTGATGAAGAAGACCCGCTTGAAATCGAAGCTTCAAAATACAATCTTAATTATATTAAACTCGATGGCAATGTTGGCTGTATGGTAAACGGTGCAGGTCTGGCAATGGCTACTATGGATATTATTAAGTTAGCCGGCGGTGAGCCTGCTAACTTTTTGGATGTTGGCGGCGGTGCAAATAAAGAAACTGTTTCAAACGGATTTAAAATAATTCTTTCAGATAAAAATGTTAAAGCTATTCTTATAAATATCTTTGGCGGAATTGTAAGATGTGATCGTGTAGCCCAGGGAGTTATTGATGCAGCAACTGAAATGCATGTTTCTGTACCGATTGTTGTAAGGCTGGAAGGTACAAACGCAAAAGAAGCTGCCGATCTGTTGAGTAATTCAAAATTAAATTTTGAAGTTGCAAAAAGTCTTAATGAGGCGGCTGAAAAAGTTACTTCAGTACTTAGAAATTAAATCTTGTTCACGCCATAATTATATATTTTACATGACAAATTTATTCTTGATTTTGTTTAGTATTAGTCTTAGATTTTTACCAGTTAATTGTTGATATCGGAGTATAACTAAATGTCATCTTTTGATTCTGATTTTCTTGATGAAGAATTTTCAATGTTCGATAATCTTGATAACGAAATTGAATCTCTAAAAGCGTTACTTGAAAATGGTAATGTATATGAATTGATAGACCGTATCGAGGATATGGTTCAGACATGTATTGAAGCTGACAGACTTGAAGATGGTTTGTATTTTGTTAACAGTCTTATAGAGATTTTACCTTATAATTCTGAGTATTGGTCTAAGAAAGGCATTATATTAAGTGAGATGATGGACTTTAATTCATCACTTAGCTGTTTTGATAAAGCTTTAACACTTAATCCGAATGATATAGAAGTGCTTATTGAAAAATCCGCAGCCGAGGAAAGCTTAGGGTTATTTAAACAAGCAGAAGAAACGCTTATGAAGCTTCTTCAATTTGAACCGACAAATGAGGAAGCATATTTTAACCTGGGCTTACTTTTTGAAAGACAGGGAGAATACAGCAAGGCAATTGAAAATTTTGATAAAGTTATTCAGAAAGACCCCGAATTTCTGGAAGCGTATTATGAACTTGGATTCTGCTATGAAAATACAGGCGAAGAGGCAAAAGCACTGGAAGCTTATGATAAATTTTTGGAATTCGATCCTTACAATGCAACCGGCTGGTACAATCGGGGAATAGTACTTGCAAAGCTTAATCAACCTGAGCAGGCTATAAACAGTTATGATCTTGCAACTTCTCTCAGTGAAGAATTCCCGAGTGCCTGGTTTAATAAAGGCAATGTACTTGCGGATATTGGAAGATTAACACAGGCAATAGAATGTTTTAAGAAAGCAATGGAACTTGATAATAAGGATGAAGCATCTGCTTTTAACATTGCAAATATTTATGAAGAACTTGGGGAATATAATACTGCGATAAAATATTATAACGAAGCAGTTAAGATTCACGATGAATATTTCGAAGCATATCTGGCACGCGGTTTTTGTCATGATATGACAGGCAAGTACCAACTTGCACTTAGGGATTTTAACAAAGCAATTACTCTTTCAACTGATAGTTTTGAAGCATGGCAGGCAAAAGCAGATCTTGAGTATTCTTTGGGATTTCTGCAGGACTCCGTAAACAGTTATAAGGAAGCATTAAGGATTGACAAAGGGAATCTCGATTCCTGGTATAATCTTGCAGAAACGTATTTTGAAATGGGTGACTGGCTGGCAGCTCTAAGCTCTTACGATCAGTGCTTGAATATTGATCCTTCTGATGCATCATCTTATTACAGCAAAGCAAAAGTAAATTTTATCCTGAGCAGAACACAGGATGCAGTAGATTGTTTGAAGAAAGCTTTTTCCATTGATCCGTCATTCAGAAATGACTTTGAAAATGAGTACCCGGAAATAAAATCCTCCAAACTGTTTCTCAGGTTATTAAAGGAAATCTGATTTATAGTTAAAAAGCCGTATTAATCTGAGGCTGCAAATAATTTTTATGTATAATTCTATTCACAAAACAACAACGCTTTTAGGATTAATCGGGCACCCTGTAAAACAGTCCTTCTCTCCGTTTATTCATAATGTTTCTTTCGAAATCTCTAAATTAGATTATATCTACCTCCCATTTGATGTGCCCACGGTAAATTTACGAAATGCATTGAAAGGAATGGTTGCCTTAGGTATCAAGGGCTTTAATGTTACAGTTCCTCATAAAGTAAAAATACTGGACTACCTGACTAATTTATCCGATGAAGCTACAGTAACAGGATCCGTAAACACGATTGTAAATGAAAATGGAAAATTAACCGGCTATAACACTGATGTGGATGGGATTATTGAATCATTAATGCCGTTCAAAAATAAAATTACAGGAAAGAGGGTAACTGTAATCGGCACTGGCGGAGCTGCCCGCGCATTAATATATGTGCTAATCAGATTTTATAAACCTGAAAAGATTCACATTGTGAACAGAACAGAACATCGTGGTGAATTATTGAAAGTGTTTTTCAAGGCTAAAATGAAATATGATTCATTTAAAATACATGAGTTGTTCCCGCCTGACCTGGTTGATGTATTCCAAAAATCGAAACTAATTGTTAATGCTACTCCAATCGGAATGTACCCGGAAATTAACGATAATATCACATCAATTCCGGAATCATTTAATAAAGATCAGATCGTATTTGATTTTGTTTATAATCCTGTAAAAACCAAATTCCTGGAACTTGCCGAATCACAGGGTGCAATTACATTAAATGGTATTAATATGCTTGTCCATCAGGCAGCAAAGTCTTTTTTATTATGGACAGGAAAAGAGATGCCACTGGATCAACTTTACAAATCCTTACTTTTATACATCCAGAAGTAGAATTTATTTAAGAATTGATAAAGCCTTTTTCATTCGTATTGCTGCTTCTTTAAGGTGATCCATCGAAGTTGCGTAGGACAATCTTAAATAACCTTCTTTGCCAAATGCACTTCCAGGTACAACAGCTAAATGAGCTTCATAAAGAAGATGCATTGCGAGATCGAATGAATTTTCAATTTTCAGTACAGAAGTCTTTGTATGGAAATAATCTGATATGTTAGGAAAAAGATAAAATGCTCCTTCAGGTTTATAACAGGTAATTCCGCTGATTGAAGTAATTTGATTATAAAAAAATTCTCTTCTCTTTCTGAAATCATTCAGCATCTCGTGAATAACATACTGCGGACCTGCAACGGCTTCAATTGCCGCTGCCTGAGATACCGATGAAGCATGAGATGTGCTGTGACTTTGTATTTTATTTATTGCATTTACAACACTTTCATTTGCCGCAGTATACCCTATACGCCATCCGGTCATTGCATATGCTTTTGAAATTCCATTTACCAGAATAGTTTTATCTTTCAGCCGGCTGTCTAACGACGGAAAGCTTACAAAGTTAAAATCATCGTAAACCATCTTTTCATAGATCTCGTCAGTTAAAACAAAAAAATTATTTTCTACTACAACTCCGGCAATAGCTTCAAGTTCTTTTTTTGTATAAGCGGAACCAGTAGGATTTGATGGATTGCATAGAATAAACATTTTGGTTTTTGGAGTAATTGCGGCTCTCAACTGTTCTGGAGTTACTTTAAATCCTGTAGATTCATCCGTATCGATTATAACCGATTTACCTTGTGCAAGGCTGACCATTGCAGGATAGGATACCCAGTATGGATTTGGAATTATTACTTCATCACCAGGATTTACTGTGGCAAGTATACTGTTAAACACACTGTGTTTGGCTCCGCTCGAAACAATGATCTCATTTAGTTTATATTCTAAATGATTATCCCTTTTTAGTTTTGCCGCAATTGCAGTTCTTAGTTCATTTGTACCGGGATTCAGCGTATACCTTGTATGATTTTCATCAATTGCACGTTTACCCGATTCTTTAATATTCATAGGTGTATTAAAATCCGGTTCACCCATACTAAGGTCAATTACATCAACGCCTTCGGATTTAAGTTTTTTAGCTTCTGCAGCAACCATCATCGTTGGTGAAGCACCAATTTCTTTTACTCTGTCTGCTATCAATCATCTGCTCCTTTATTAAATTATATGGTAAGATTGGCGCAAATATAACAGGGGAATGGTTATATAAAAACTGAAAACCAAATTATTCTGGTCGAAGATTGTTTTCTGTAATACTTTCCAATCAAGAGTTTTTTAAAGGGATAAACCAATTCAGGAAACCAGCAGATTTTCCTTTATGATATGAAGTATAATTAAAATTCAAAATATTAAAAAATAAAATTCCGGTAAAGAACTATTCGTTATCTTTATTTAAATCTTCTCTCGCTAACGACATCAATTTTTTAGAATGATCTAGTATAAAGAGCTTATTATTTTCATTTAATTCAACCTCAACTCCATTCTCAATAATTATTGATTCCAAAACTTCATCATCATCAAAGTAAATCTGTACTCGACTAGCTTTTTTTTTGAGCTTGTCATTCTCATTGACATAGTCCATTCCTCTTGAATTAATATGCACTAATTTGTCATTATTGAAATAATATAAATTAACGAAATGACCTGTCCGTGTATATTGTTCTTCGTTTATGTACTTGATTTTATCATCTATTATATAATACGTAGACCTGGAACTCATACTTGAATCAGTCCAGACAATGCTTTCACCTTTTATATTTGTTAGTGCTTCTTTTATTTGATTTACATACTCTTTCGTCTTTTCGAGCTTTTCTTCACGACTAGCGCAGTTGAGTAGTAGTAAAAAACAAAGAGTTATAAGATATGATGCAAATTTCATCTGAGTTATCCATAAGATTTTTTTGTTAATACCTAAAATAATCTAATAAATTTGTGAATAAATATACTATTTGAATTGAATTTTAATTGTAAAAATTTTTAATTTATTTACAAGAAAAACCACCGACCATTTAAAAAGGAGATTGTATGAAAACCATTTATTCTATTATGCTGATAATGTTATTTTCTGCGGGAATAGCTTTTGCACAGGAAGCCAAATCCTGCTGTAATAATGAAAAGTATTCTGAGACAACAGTATCCTTTGCATCGTTTGGTTCAGATTCAGAGTTTAGGGAGGGTCATCAATTACCCGCTGAATTCAATTTAATTAACCCGAAAGGCAAAATGATTAAAATATCAGTCTCTGGTGCTGAGGATGCAAATGCTTATTACATTGAATCCGCTAAAAAAACAAATAAGTATGTTTTTGTAATTCATGAATGGTGGGGATTAAACGATCATATAAAAAGAGAAGCGGATGCACTAAAAGAAGAACTTGGTGATGTTAATATATTGGCACTTGACTTATATGATGGCAAAGTTGCTGCGAACAGGGAAGATGCAGCAAAATTAATGCAAGCCGCGGATCCTGATCGTGTAAAACAAATATTTGAAGGAGCATTTAATTTTGCCGGTGAGAGTTCAGAGATAGGCACAATTGGATGGTGCTTCGGCGGCGGATGGTCTTTACAGATGAGTATCTGGCTTGGTGAAAACGGCAAAGCTTGTGTTATGTATTATGGAATAATTGATAACACACCAGAAACTTTTAATAATTTAAATGCACCCGTGTTGGGTATTTTTGCCAGGCAGGATGGATGGATTAATCCGGAAGTGTATGGAAATCTTGAATCGAATTTAAAAGCTGCTGGAAAATTAGTAACGATTCACGAATATGATGCTGACCATGCTTTTGCAAATCCAAGTAACCAGCAGTTCGATGAAACGGCCACGAATGATGCAAAAAAACATGTAATCAGGTTTTTAAAAACAAATCTTATGAATTAAACTCTCCCCTTAATTTTAATATATTTGCATTACAGTAAAAAGCCGATGCCGTTTAATAGAATCGGCTTTTTAGTATAAACAAATTATTTTTTCAGCAGGTCCCTTATTTCTGTTAACAATTTTACATCTGCCGGCGGTTCAGGTGGTGCTGAAGGTTTTTCCTCTTCCTTTCTTTTCAATTTATTTATAGCTCTGATTGCCATGAAAATGGCAAAAGCAATTATTATGAAATCAATAACTGTATTGAGGAACATTCCGTAATTTATAGTAATTGCTTCAACATCCTCTGATGCCTCTTTCAAAACAATCGAAAGTTTACTGAAATCGGTTCCCCCCAATATCATACCGATTGGCGGCATTATTACATCACTTACAAAAGAAGAAACAATTTTACCAAACGCTCCCCCGATTATAATACCAACAGCCATATCAACCACATTACCGCGCATAGTGAATGCTTTAAATTCCTGTAACATTTTCATAATAGATTCTCCTGAAATAAATTGAACTTTAGTTAATTATAGTCCTTTAAGAAAACTTTTATTGCTCCACTTTTTTGAATGCCATAGCTATCCATTCATCAAGCCGTGTCGTTTCAAGAAATATGAATCCGGTCATTGAGTAATAAGTATTAATTTCTTGTTCATCCAAGTACAATAACCCCGAAATTAATAAATAACCATTTTTGTTAAGTCTTGAATAAATTTCTCCTGCTAAATTTAACAATATATCTTTCTGAATATTTGCAACTACAAGATCAAAATCGGTTTCTGTTATTTCTTCTAAAGTACAAATTCTGAAGTCGATATCTGACACAGTATCATTCAATTCAGAATTTTCTTTACAATTATTATAACACCATTCATCAATATCATTTGCTATAGCTGAAGAGGCACCAAGCTTAATGGCTGCAATCGCCAAAACGCCGGTGCCGGTTCCAATATCAAGGACTTTTGTACCTTTTTTTACATATTTTTCTTCAAGCTGAAGCATCAGCCTTGTGGTTTGATGTTCGCCGGTGCCGAATGACATTTTAGGATCGATGGTTAAAACAATTTCATCTCTTCCGGCGGAATAATTTTTAAATGTAGGTTTAATAACAAATTTTTCTGAAACTCTAATGATCTCACGACTATTCTCCCACTCTTCATTCCAGTTTCTCTCCTCTACAAAATTTTCTTCTACATGAAAACTGCGGACTAATTTATTATGTACGAGGTCATTCAGAATATTTTCAATATCGAACTTTGTAATTGATACTGAAAATACTTTCAGACAATTAACCTCCTCACTGATTCCGGAAATATCCAGGTTCCAGAGCAGTCCGCTTAAAATTTCCGGATTGAATGGTTCTGATGTAATAAGAAATTCTTTATAAACCATATAATTATTTATTCTATTTGTATTCGGCAATAATTCTGCAGATTTCATCCTGAACTATTCTTGCTTTTGCAGATTGATTAACGTGATTCTGAATTAAAATTGAAAAAGTAATCATATTACCATTTGATGCTTTGGCATATCCGGACAAAGCATTAACTCCGCTGAGTGTACCAGTTTTGGCACGAACATTATTAAAAGCTGCTGAGTTTGTCATTCGTTTTCCAAGTGTTCCATCTACACCGGCTATTGGCAAAGTTAGAAGAAGAACTTCATACGCATTTTTCTCGTAATAATAAATGTACTTCAGTAAATCCGCTATTAGTTCTGCAGAAACCAAATTGTAATGGGAAACACCTGATCCATCAACAATTCGATATTTATCCGGCAGGTGCCCAAATAGACTGATCATATCTGAAATAATGGTAATGCCTTTTTTAGTAGTTGCCGGTCGGCCAAAATGTTTTTCTGCCAATGCAAACAAAAGCATTTCAGCAGAGAGATTATTACTGTTTTTGTTAACATTCATTAACACAGTTTTTAAGTCTGTGAGATGAGAGCAAATATATTTATTGATTGGTGGTAAACTTGAAATACCCAGTATTCCGCTGACGGATATACCGTTTTTTATTAGTGATTCTTTAAATAAAGTTAAAAAATACAATTCCGGGTTAATCACATTTAATTGTTTATCCGGTTTAGTTTGGGTATTCCGGTTAAAACTTATTTTTCCCGAAGCGACTAATTCATTCCTTCGATTAAACCAGTTTCTGTCTATAAAAAAATCTTCTTCATCATTGTTAAATACTGAAATAGTACGGTTATTAATTTGAAAATAATCTGTATCCGGATTAAGTATAATTTCGGCAGGTTGTCCAACATTCGTTCCTTTTAATGTTATATCAACTGCATTTCCATTTATATTCAATGCACTCATATAAGGTGCATCAGTGGAAGGATCATCATCCCACATCCAACCGGCACCCCAATAAAGCGAGTCTTTAAAAGTTAAATCTGCATATATATTGCCTTGAATCGAATTTATTTTTAATGCTTTAAGGTACTGTATAAAAACGGTAAGATTTTCAGTCCTGAATTCGGGATCACAGCCGCCTTCTACATAAAGGTTACCGTGTAAAGTGTTATTTATTATTTCGCCGTCATAGTAAAGTGAAGTTAAAAACTGATAATCATTACCGAGATATATCAATGCTGCAATCGACGAAAAAAGTTTCATATTAGATGCCGGATGCATCAACAATTTCTCATTTTTTCTGTAAAGATACTCCTGCGTATCTAAGTTGAAAATATCAATTGCAATTGAAGATGATTCGAACAATTCGTCTTGTAAAAGATTTTCAATTCTTTGATTTAGAGTGAAGGATTGCGGTATAACAATTGAATTCGTAAAGAGAAAAAGAAAGAGTAATAGTTTTTGCATCGGATTGGATTAATAAAAAATTAAAAATATTCACGAATTCTGAACTCTGCACCTATTTCATTTTCAACAACTATGCGCGATCGTTCCACTTCTACTTCATCCAGTGAAACAACACTCATAACAACTTTATTCACAAATGTTTTAGCCATTTTAGCAAAACTGATCATTTCGTAAAAATGTTTTTTATCTAATCTCATCAACCCGGCATATTGTTCCGGATCGAATGAATTGAAACTTATTGATACAATATCAATCAGTCCTTTCAACTCTGGAGTTATATCACGGTGATTAATAATATTACCATGTCCGTTGGTGTTAAGTCTTGTATAACCCCCATTCGATTTGACGTAGTCTGCTATCTGTTTAACTACCTCCCATCTTATCGTTGGTTCGCCATATCCGCAGAAAACTATTTCGTCATATTTTTTCGGATCACCTATCTCCTTAATATAAATATCTGCTGGAGGTTCTTCAGATTTTTTCATCCCAAGGTTATAACCATCTATGAAAGGCTCGGTTTTTCGTTTACAAAATGTACAATCGGCATTACAACGGTTTGTTATATTTATGTATAATGATCTGCCTAGTGGGTAGGTGTAACTAACACCTTGCGTATTTCCAATTCCAAATAATCTGAAGGCATTATAAGATGTGATTCTGCCAATTTCTTCCACAGGCAATTTATGTATATCTGCAATTTTTTCGGCCACGTATTTAACATAACCCGGCTCATTGCGTTTTCCACGGAAAGGAGCAGGTGTCATAAAAGGTGAATCTGTTTCAAGCAGAATATGATCCAGATTTATTTTTTCCAGCACTGATCTGACATCATTCCTGTTCTTGAATGTTATGTTGCCTGTAAATGAAACAAAATGGTTCATCTCAATCAATTCAAAAGCATCTTGTAATGAGCCGTTAAAACAATGGAACTGAGCTTTCAAACCTTTTCCGCAATATTCGGAAATGATCTTCATCATATCCGAATCTGAATCCCGGTTATGAATTATTACCGGTAAATTAAGTTCTAGTGCAAGTTCAATTTGCGACCTGAATGCCTGAATTTGTTTCTGAGGAGGTGAGAAATCGTAATAATAATCCAGACCAATCTCACCAATTGCAACAATCTTATTGTGCTGAGCTAATTGATGAATATGAAAAATTTGTTCATTATTCCAGTCTTTAGTTTCATGCGGATGTACTCCGACCGCACCGTATACAATTTTATGTTTATCGCAAAGTTCAATTGTTTGTTTCGAGGTTTCAAGATCGGTGGCAGGAACAATTATATAATCTACTCCATTCTGCTCTGCACGTAAAATAACTTCATCAATATCATCATTGAAATTCGGATAAAAAAGATGTGAGTGTGTATCTATAAACATTTTAAATTACTTGACCTAATAACAAAACGTGTTCTTTATTATCGTGAATAATCTGGAAAGCCTGTGGTTCATCTTCTTTAGAGATTACTGCAATTAGACCAATGCCAAGGTTAAACACGTTGCGCATTTCCTCGGTTGTGATATTTCCAGCATTTTGAATTAGTTTAAATATCGGAGGCATTTCCCAGTTTCCCCAGTGAATCGAAAGATTCATTCCGTCAGGAATGATCCGCATAGTATTAGAAACGATTCCGCCACCTGTGATATGTGAAAATCCTTTGACTTTTATTCCCGTTAATAGTTTTAAAATAATATTCAGGTAAGATTTATGAATTTTTAACAGTTCATCTTCAAGGGTACATCCAAGTTCATCGAAATGCTGATGTAGTTTAAAATTTGATAATAAAACTTTTCTTGCAAGGGAATAACCATTAGTATGTAGTCCGTTTGAAGGAAAGCCAATCAGTAAGTCACCTTTTTTTATTTGCTTTCCATCAATGATATTTTGCTTTTCAACAATTCCGACAATCGTTCCTGATAGATCATATTCACCAGGCTGATAAAGACCGGGCATCTCTGCAGTCTCACCGCCGATCAATGCACAATTATTTTCTATACACGCAATCGAAAATCCTCTAATGATTTCTGATGCCGATTCAGGATCAAGTTTGCCTGTAGCAAAATAGTCCATAAAGAAAAGTGGTTTTGCACCGCAAACAGCAATATCATTTACGCAATGGTTCACCAGATCCTGTCCTATTGTATGATGACGATTTGCTTCAAAGGCAATCTTTAATTTAGTGCCTACGCCATCCACACTTGAAACGAGAACCGGATTCTTATAGTTCTGCAAGTCTAACTCATAAAATGCACCAAAATGTCCTATATCTGTCAACACATTCTTATTGAATGTCGATTTGGCATAACCTTTAATTCTTCGAACAGTTTCTTCACCGGCATTTATATCAACACCGGCAGATTTGTATGTTTCCTGCACAAGTTTCTCCGACAAATTGAAATGGAAATTTCCTTAATTTTCTAAGAAAAATTTAACATTATTTAAATGCATTAACAAAAAGGAATAAGTGGATTTCAATTGAATCTAAGATGCATATAATTACCGAATTGGGGTATGAATATTGTATCCGGCAAAGTTTTTGAATAATTGATATATTTGCACTCCAAATTTTAAGAGTTAATTCGTCATTATGATTCAGGAAGAATTAAACGAGAGAGAAAAAAATATTCTAAGATCAATTGTGCAGCAATTTATTTTAACTGCATCTCCGGTGGGATCCAGGTATATTGTTAAAAAATACGATATTGGAGTTTCCCCGGCTACTGTCAGGAATATTATGTCCGATCTTGAGGAATCCGGATTTATAAATCATCCACACACATCTGCCGGAAGAATTCCCACCGATAAAGGATACAGATTCTATGTCGATTCATTGATGGATATTTCTAAACTTAATTCTGCTGAAAAAGGAATGATTAAAAAAAGTTTCAAAGATGACTTTGCAGATACAGATGAGTTACTGAAGATTGCTTCCAGACTTATGAGTCAGATTACCCGGCAAATTGCTTGTGTTACGTATCCCAAACTGAACCGTGGAATACTCCAGAAAATTCAGCTTGTCAGTCTTTCATCAACCAGGTTGCTATTAGTGATCAGTATTCAATCCGGATTAGTCAAAACTATCACACTCGAATTTAATATTGAAGTTAAAGAATCTCAGCTCAATTATATTGAATCACTACTCAATGAAAGACTAAGCGGATTGACATTAGATGAGATAAGAAAGACATTTAAAGAAAGATTTCAGGATATTGGTGATACAGACAAACCGATAATACGTATTTTTGTGGACTCAGTTGATAAAATTTTTGTTGATCTGAAAGCCGAAGAACGAATTTTTATTACCGGAGCAAAAAATGTAATTCAGCAGCCTGAATTTGAAGATCCGGAAAAATTTCAAGGTGTTATAGAACTGATAGAAGATAAGGATATTATTATCCATATTATGGAAAAGAACAAAAACGGACCCGATGATATTTTCATATCTATAGGAAAAGAAAATAACGATCAGAAACTGGAAGAATACAGTCTTGTTACCAAGGAATATAATTATGGGGAAACGTCCGGCACGCTTGGAATAATCGGTCCGAAGAGAATGGAGTATTCAAAAGTTGTAGCAATAGTAGACTATATTGCCAGGATGCTATCAGAAGTTTTAAAACCAGTTAAATAAAATTAAGAAGGATATTATTAAAAATGAGTAAAGATAAAAAACATGAAAATAATCACGATGCTGCAGAAAAATTAAATGAAAATTCAGATTATGAAAATGAACAGATTGATTCTGAAGCAAATGAAAAAATAAAAAATTTGGAATTACAAGCTGCTGAATGGCAGGATAAGTTTTTAAGAAAAGTTGCAGAATTTGAAAATTATAAACGCCGAACTGAGAATGACCAGTTAAACTTATTAAAATATGCCGCTGAATCTTTCATTATCAAACTGTTACCTGTTTTAGATGATTTTGAACGATCACTAATACATGTTGATGATGTAAAAAATTCTTCACAAATAGTAGAAGGAATCAAACTGGTTTATAGTAAATTACTAAAAACTGTTGAGGAACAGGGAGTTAAAAGAATTGAATGTATTGGGCAACCTTTTGATGTAAATTATCATGAAGCAGTAATGCAAATGAAAAATGATTCCGTTCCGCCTCACACAGTAATTGAGGAAATTCAATCGGGCTATATTTATAAAGACAGAGTAATTCGCCACGCCAAAGTAATTGTCAGCGATGAATCAAACAAAAATGACTCAGATATCAGCGAAAAGGAATAATCTAAGTTATGGCTAAAGCAGATTATTATGAAGTTCTTGGGGTTTCCCGAAGTGCAACAAAGGAAGATCTTAAAAAAGCATATCGCAAACTTGCTATGCAGTATCATCCGGACCGAAATCCGGACAATAAACAAGCAGAAGAAAAATTTAAAGAAGCCGCAGAAGCATATGAAATTCTGAATGACGATAATAAAAGAGCAAGATACGACAGATTTGGTCATGAAGGCGTAAAAGGAAGCGGGTTCGGTTCACCTGGTTTCTCTGATGTCAACGATATATTCTCACATTTCTCCGATATATTCGGAGGAGGTTCTATTTTCGATGACTTCTTCGGAGCTACTTCAAGATCAGGCAGAGGAAGACGCGGTCCGGGTACACCGGGTACAGATTTAAGAGTAACACTAAAACTTACTCTCGAGGAAATTGCAACAGGTAGTTCGAAAAAAATAAAGATTAAAAAATTTGTTCAATGCTCAGACTGCCGGGGAACCGGCGCTGCTGAAGGAACAAGTAAAAAAACTTGTCCTGTTTGCCAGGGATCCGGTGAAATAAGAAATGTGTCAAGATCAGTATTCGGACAATTTGTAAATATAGCTCAATGTAATAATTGCGATGGCGACGGTGAAGTAGTTGATTCTCCGTGCCGTAAATGTTCCGGTGATGGCAGATATCAGGATGAAGTGACAGTAAAAGTTGATGTTCCTGCTGGTGTTCACGAGGGCAGTTATATGTCTCTCCGCGGAGAAGGTAATGCCGGAAAAAGAGGCGGGCAGCCTGGAGATATAATTGTCGTGTTTAAAGAGCAGGAGCATGAGTACTTCCTGCGTGAAGATGACAATATCATATATAATCTTGTGATAAGTTTTCCTGAAGCTGCTCTGGGTTCAGACGTAGATGTTCCAACATTAAACAGTAAAGCCAGATTGAAAATAGACCCCGGCACTCCAAATGGAAAATTACTTAAAATGACTGGTAAGGGAATAAAGCATCTCAACCATTCAGGTTATGGCGATCAGATTGTCCGAATTAATATTGATGTACCTAAAAAACTTAATGCTAAAGAAAAAGAATTATTGAAAGAATTAATGGACCTGCCGAACTTTAAAGGTGAGATTAAAGATAATGAAAAAGGATTTTTTAAAAGGTTCGGTTTATAGTTTTGACTTCTTTTGATATTAGATGTTAACCTAAACTGAATCTGCCCCTGTTCGGAAAACAAATTTATCTTAATTTAATTATTGTTTAATTGAAAAAATACCGAACTGATTCGTAAAATTTTTATTTTTTCTGATTGATATTAACATTGAGTATTCTATCTTAGTAACGTAAAACTTTTTCTGATTAATTAACAAGCTAGATTTTAATTAATAAGAGGAGGGGGTAATGTTAGATAGGTTATCAAAAAAACTTGGCTTTACATTAACGGAACTGAAAGTAGTCTTCTTTCTTACATTAACTCTGGTTGCAGGATTTTCCTATAAAAACCTAATAAAGGATAATTCAGCAGAAATTTTTAACGAGGATTTTGATTATTCAATGCAGGATAGTCTGTTCCTAAATCCTCCGGGTGATGGTTTGCCGGATTCTGCCGTAATCAACGTTAAGAAAGAGGTTGATTATAAGCAGGAAGTTTTGGATTTTAACAATCGTAGTTTTAAGAAGTATACTAAAAAAACTTTACCGGCAGAAAACAGCATTAATATCAATAATGCTGAAATTGATGAACTTACAGCACTGCCGGGTATTGGAAAAAAAACTGCCCAAAGTATTCTGGACTTCAGGATAAAAAACGGAAAGTTTAATCAGGTTTCTGACCTTCTTAAGATTAAGGGGATTGGCCAAACTAAATTAAATAATATTAAAAAGTACATTTATATTGAATAAAGATCTTAAATTCTTCCGGAGGAAAAATGAATTCTACATCTAATCAAGATCCCTGGTATGTGCATGCCGGGCTTTATGCAGTTGTTTTAATCCTGGTTATTATATTAATCAAAGTTGCAATAATTGACCCGCGCGAAGTTGTTGAAAAAGAAAATTATAACAGAGCTGAAACCAGATTGAGAATGACCAATCTTAAAGAAGCTCAGATTTTATGGGAGAAAAAACACGGAAGATATACAGATAATCTGGATAGCCTCATCAATTTTATTCATTCACCATTTGCAGATAGTATCCGAAATTCATTTGATTCTCTTACATTACGCGCCGGAGATCCTTTTGTTGTTTTAACTCATGGTGAGTTTACTCCCGAAAGCTTATTCTTTTCACCTAAATCCGGAGAGAGATTTTCAATTACCGTTGATACAACCTTGTCAATTGATACTGTTGTGACTACCAGAGGAAGATTTCTACGAGTTGATACAACTCTTAAGATCGGTACACGTTATATTATTGAAGACCCAAATGGATATGGCACAATTGGCAGTATTGAAAATGAAGCATTAAAGAATACCGCCTCATGGGAATAAAATTATTGATATAATGACCGGATTTGACAACCATGCCGGATTCAATATTTCAAGTTCAAAACTTCAGGTAGTTGAAGTAAGTCACGAGAATGATGTATTTAAACTTGTTAATATAGATGAGGCTTACTTTAACGATCCTATTAATCTTGAAAAAGATAAGGATACTAAAATAAGCGCCCTCCTGCAGGGCGCTTTCGATGAACTACTGATCAAAAAATCACTCAAAGCTACATCAATCTCATTTACACTTCCCTTTGAATTATTTCATATAATGCAAGTACCATACGATAATACTCTTTTGTACCAGGATATGATCGAAGAATTTCGCTGGGAATATTCAATCCTATATCCCTTTCTTTCAACAAAAAATCTTGTTATTCAATACTATGAGATAGAGAAGAACTCTTTTAATATTATGCCTTCATCTATTGTTTTTGGTGTTCAGAGAAAATATCTGCAGATGCTTCATACATTTTGTGAAAAAAACGGAGTGAAACTAAAGTTTGTAGATAACCTGCATATTGCTGCCGAAAGAGCTCTTTCGGTTTGCAATGCCCTTGTGTATAAAGGTCTGACACTCAGCGTTTATTTTAATAATAAATTTCTTTCTATACTTTATGCATTTAATGGAAAGCCGATTAGTTTTAAGGTCATCCCGCTTATTGATGCAAGTGAGATAATGGAACACCTGATAAGAGAGACAAAACCATCCGCATCGCTAAAAGTTGAAAGAAATCAGATTGAAGCTGCTTTTATATGTGGGGATGAAATTTCCGGATCTGTAGTGGAGACATTAAATAAAACACTTGATCTTAATTTCATTCTTTTTAATCCATTCGATAAAATCAAACCTTCACCTGCTTTGTATGATAATAAACTATACCTGGAAAAATACAACTCTTTTTCCTCTGCAGCTGGAATCGCATTCCGGTTAGCATAAAATGCTAAGTGATTTTATAATGAGAATGAGAATAATTTCAGGAGAATTTAAAGGCAGATTTATACAAGTTCCGCAATCGAATAAAATTAGACCTACCACAGATAGAGTTAGGGAAACGCTGTTTAATCTTCTGAATAACATGATTTCTTTCGAGGACATTCTTGTGCTCGATCTATACGCCGGTTCAGGGTCTTTAGGATTAGAATGCATCAGCAGGGGGGCTAAAGAAGTTCACTTTGTGGATAGAGATTTTTTTATTTATAAAAATCTTGCTATGAATATAAATTCGTTAGGTGTTGATAATAAATGTAAAATTTTCAGACAGGAATCTCTCAGGTTCACATCTAATAAACCGGTTAATAAATATAATCTTATTCTTGCCGATCCGCCGTTTTTCAAATATGATATTTATAAAGTTGTTGAGAATATAAAACATAATAACTACCTTGCCGTTGAAGGAATATTAATAACGGAAAGATCAATACAAACAAAAGAAAAGGATATGGAAAATTTTAATACCGAACCGTTTAAAATTATAGGTGATACTTGTTTATACAGGTTAGACTAAAATTAATCATATCTATCATTGCATGTCTATTAATATTTTCTTTTCAAAATTTCTCACAAAATTTTCAAAGAGTCATCAATTCGCCTCAGGTTATAGGATTTAGTGGAAGTTACAACAATCCGTTTTCCGGCGGATTCAATAACATAGAGCATCAGTTTATTGATATTGATGGGGATGGTGATTTTGATCTTTTCTATCGAAACAGTGACGGTACGTTTGGATGGTTTGAAAATACAGGCAATAAATTTAATCCTGATTTTAATTTAAGTATTGATACAATTCCCGGATTGACAATTTCTGATTGGTTCTATTTTATTGATATTGATGACGATGGTGACTTTGATCTGTTTACAGGTAATGGTGAATATGTCAGTTTTTTGAGGAATGCAGGCTCACCAGAGCAAGCTTTTTTTATTACAGCACAGGATACATTAAAAGATATAAACGGAAATCCTATTGTTAGCGAGTTCGGAAGTAATCCGGTTTTTGTTGATATAGATCATGACGGTGATTACGATTTTATTTTGGGAAATTCTGCCGGAACGGTAACATTTTATGAAAATGTTGGAAATGAAACTAATTTTAGTTTTAAGTTTATTACTAACTCCTGGCAGAATATTTTGATAATTGGCGGCATTCTTGATGATCCGCTACACGGTTCCAGTTCATTGGACTTTGCAGATATTGATTCGGATGGGGATAAGGATTTATTCTGGGGTGATTTTTTCAGCAAAAGTCTTTACTTCATTGAAAACCAGGGCAATCCTTCAAATCCTTCAATGCAACTTGTTTCAACAGTTTATCCGGTCAATGCAGATAGTATTTTTACGAGCGGCTATAATATGCCGCGACTTATTGATATTGATGGAGATGGGGATCTGGATCTTTTTGTCTCAGTTCTCTATGATCCTTCAGTTTCACAATCATTAATGTTTTTCAGGAATGTCGGATCATTACAACAATCCGATCACGTACATATCACGGATGATTATCTTTATACACTCGATGTGGGAAATAATAGTCATCCTGTATTTGTAGATATAGATTCAGATGGTGATCTTGATTTATTCATTGGATCATTCAATAATCCTCTTGGCTCATTACATTATTTTAATAATCAGGGTAGTTCAACATCTCCGCTTTTTAATCATATCGATTCTGTATTTGCCGGAATTCAGTATGATCTTTCAGTTGTACCGGCTTTTGGTGATTTAGATGGTGATTCGGATTATGATTTATTGGTTGGTAAGCTTGATGGAAGAATTTCCTACTATAAAAATGAAGGAACCCGGTTTTCCCCTGTCTTTAGCTACATTGGCGATTTGACCGATATTAACCAGAACATTATTAATGTTGGAAACTTTGCATCTCCTTTCTTGTTCGACATAGATAACGACGGAGATCTTGACCTGATAGTCGGCTCATTTAACGGAAGATTTCAATTATACCTCAATAAAGGTAATTCAGCTAATTATTCATTTGAACTTAATGAGAATTATTTTTCCGGTTTGGATGTGGGTGATAATTCCACACCTGTACTATTTGATTTTACAGGTGACGGAAGAATGGAGTTGTTTTCAGGAAGCCGGCAGGGTGATATATTCTTATATACTAATTCGGGTACTGTTGAATTTCCTGATTGGGTTTTAGAGACGAATAAATTTTTAAATCAGAATTTCGGTGGTTATTCGGTTCCTTGTTTTGTTGACATTGACAATGATTCAGATACTGATTTAATATTTGGAAATGTAAAGGGTGGTTTATATTTTTACAACAACTTATCAGTGAGCAATGTAAGCGATAAGGAAATCAGACCCGATCACTTTAATATGATTGAATCATTTCCTAATCCATTCAACCCGAAAACAAATATTATTGTTAATATTGAATCTTCCGGAAATACATCCGTGAAGATATTTAATTTGCTTGGTGAAAAGGTAAAAGATATTTATTACGGACATTTAGATGCCGGGAAGCATCGGTTCGGATGGGATGGCACAAACGATAGCTACGTTTCACTTCCTGCCGGTCATTATTTCATTCTGCTTAATACAGATGAAACATATTATACTGCAAAGATTACTTACGTAAAATGATTTAATTGTCCTTTTGCGTAATCTTTAGACACTAATAAGTTATCGAATTTATCTGTATATCAGATAAAAATATTTCATCCATTTCAATCATTATTCTGGAGAAAAGAGTGAAACATTTAACTCTGCTCGTTTTTTTGTTTATTTCATTAACCATTCACGCTCAAACAAATGTTAGCCTGATTTCAAACCTTAATCAGTATCCATCAATCGGATACAATGATATCTGGGGTTATGTTGATCAGAATGGTACCGAATACGCACTGCTAGGTACAAAGCATGGCACCTCTATTGTTAATCTTGCAAATCCTTCCAGCCCTGTTGAATCAGCATTTATACCCGGACCGCAGTCTACCTGGAGGGATATAAAAGTACATAGTCATTATGCTTATATAATTACAGAAGGAACAGGATCAGGAAACGGTTTACAGATAGTTGATCTTTCTCAGCTACCAGCCTCTGCTACATTGGTTAATACACTCACTACCTGGTTTGAACGAGCCCACAATATTTTTATAGATAACGGTTATGCTTTTGTAATTGGTACAAATGGCGGCGGGGGAATGCACATTCTTGATTTAGCAGACCCTGTTAATCCGGTGAGAACTGCATACTATACACAAAGTGCTTACATACATGATGTTTATGTCTGGAATGATACAGTTATTGCAGCCGCAGAGTCAACCTATGATTTAATAGATATAACAAACAAATCTAATCCCCAGCTTGTTTCTTCTTCAGCAGCGCTGCCCGGAATTTATGCACACAGCGGCTGGATGACTGAAGATAAAAGGTATTTTATAGGCGCCGAAGAATTTGATGTGAGAGATGTTACTGTTTGGGATCTACAGGATCGCTCAAGCTGGAACCTTGTTGTTCCAACATGGCAAATGTCCGGTGGATCAGGCACCGATCCAGTGCATAATATTTTCGTTAAAGGCAATTATGCTCACATATCATATTATAAACATGGATATGTAGTTCTTGATATTTCTGATCCGGTAAATCCGTTTCTTGCTGGTGAATATGATACATACCCTTCTACCTCCGGAACTTATAATGGTGCGTGGGGATGTTATCCGTACTTACCTTCAGGTGTAACTCTGATATCTGATATTTCAACCGGACTTTATGTATTACAATTTGATGATCCGTTACCGGTTGAATTAAGTTCATTTACTGCTGTGGTAAATAACCAGGATGTTACATTAAATTGGTCTACTTCATCTGAGACAAACAATTTTGGTTTTGAAATTCAGCGGAAATCAGACGGTGGATTTAATACAATTGCTTTTGTTGAGGGAAGTGGATCCACAACCGGAACCAATAACTATGTGTTCAGAGATGAAAATTTAAAGTTGGGAAATTATTACTATAGATTAAAGCAGGTAGATTTCGACGGCAGCATTAATTATTCGGATGAAATTTATGTTGAAATAACCACATTATCTGAATTCGTTCTGAATCAGAATTATCCAAATCCTTTTAACCCGTCAACAACAATTAATTTTACTATACCATCTTCAGAATTTGTAACTATTGATGTCTATAACGCATTGGGTGAACGAGTAATATCACTTGTAAATCAAATGAAAGAAGCAGGCGCTTATTCAGTTGAATTTAATGCATCAAATCTGCCTTCCGGCATCTATTTCGCAAGAATGAATGCAGGAAGTTATACTCAGCTTATAAAAATGAATTTAATAAAATAATGAATACTATAAAATTTTCAATTGCTTCAATTTTATTATTCATAAGTTTAATACTAATGATCGGCTGCGATGAAGATATACAGGGTCCTGTAGTTGATCTTGAAAACAACGGATTTGAAAGTGTAACGGTTGCAGAAGTATTAGTAAAAACCTGTGCAGCCTCAGGATGCCATGGCGGTTCAAATCCTGCAGGCGGACTTTCAACACAAACACACGCCGGTTTGCTTAAGGGATCAGCAAATCGAAATCCGGAATTGGGTAACGGATTTGGCGGTGAAGCTGTTATACCTTTTAATTCTGAAAATAGTTTGGTTTATCAGGTACTCAACCAAAATGTAATACCTCTTGAACCTCATCAGAATATCAATATAGATTCGGAAAGAATTAACATTGTAAAAGAATGGATTGACCAGGGCGCCAGAGATTTCAATGGCAACGTGCCATCTTCTAACCCGTCCTACCGTGTTTTCGTATGCAACCAGGCAAGTGATGTCGTTTCAGTAATTGATGGTGATAATTGGGTTGTGTCCAGGATTGCAGATGTTAGTTTTAATCAAACTATTGATGCACCGCATATGGTTAAGGAACACGCCGATCATTACTATGTAACACTTATAGCAGCCGGTAAACTTTTAAAGATCCGGAAATCTGATAACACAATTGTAGATGAAACCAGTGGAATTGAAAGAGCGGGGATGATTCAAATTTCGCCAAACACAAATGTAGCATATGTTTCAAGATCTTCTACTTCTCCCGGCATTTACAATTCTGTTTATGCTGTTGCACTTGACAATATGAGTATTATTGCTGAAATAAGTTTGCCTGTAACCGGTGTTCCTCATGCTATTGCTTTAACACCAGATGGTAAAAAATTATATGTTGCAAATCTTACCAAGGACAGGATAAGTGTTGTAGATGCTGAAACATTTGAGTTTGTTGAAGATATTGTTTTAGAACAGGGAACGGAACCAATGGAAGCTACAGTATCTCCTGATGGCAATTATCTTTATGTTTCCGGAATGGGATCAAATAAGCTGATTGTAATTAGTACTCTGACTGAACAGGTTATTTCTTCAATAGATGTTAATCATATGCCTATGCATATTGCGGTATCTTCAACGGGAAACAGAATTTATGTATCCACTATGATGATGAGCACGGTTGATGTAATTGAAAAAAGCGGTAACACCTGGTCAATGATCAAACGAATTTCCCATCCCGGATTCAATATGCTGCACGGTTGTGATCTTAGTCCGAATGATGATTACCTTTTTGTTTCAAGTAGAAATCTTGATGGTATGTATGAACCAAAAATTAAAATTAATGGGGAGGGAAATAACGGCACCTTAGGTATTATTAATACGCAATTGCTTGAAGTAGTTAAAATCCTTGATCTCAAAGAATTTCCTTCCGGATTGGTTGTTGAATCTCACGATCATCAGCATTAAAACTTTATATGCTGCGATTTGAGTGAGTATTAACTAAATAATGGAATAGTGGAGTATTAAATTAAATTTGAATTAATATTTTATTTCACTATTCCGTCACATACAACTTTCAAAAAACTATTGAATGAATTTATTATTTATACTTCTGAAATAAATTTTTTTATAGCTTACATCTGCATATAAATTGAACACTCCACTTATAATATAAAACAAAAATTTTACCACTCGAATATTCTTCTTATATTTAATTATCAATTATTCAAAAAGAAGAATAGGTATGAAAAAAGTAATTTATCCCGGCACATTCGATCCCGTTACATACGGACACATTGATATAGTAAGGCGTGCAGTAGATCTTTTTGATGAAGTAGTTGTAACAGTTGCTATTAACCCCTCAAAAAAACCGTTGTTTACAACTGAAGAAAGAGTTCATATGCTTCGGGAGTCGTTGAAGGAATTTGATTCAAGAGTGATAATCGATTCTTTTGATGGATTGTTAGTTGAGCATGCAAAACAAGTAGGAGCAACTGCAATTGTAAGAGGTTTAAGACAGATCAGCGATTTTGAATTTGAATTCCAGATGGCACTTATGAACAGAAAACTATCCGGTGATATCACAACAATCTTTCTAATGCCCCACGAAAGATATACATACTTAAATTCAACAGTAATCAGAAATGTTGCATCGCTGCACGGTGATATAAGTAACTTTGTTCCGCCGGTAGTTCAAGAAGCTTTGAAGAAGAAGTTCGGAGCAAAAAATCAACATAATTAGTCCGGAATTTTGTTTATTAAACTCATTTTCCACCATAATTTGCATGTTCTTTCTTGCTTATCATTATTACTAAAAATAATTTACAGATGTAAATATTTTATTACTTTATTCAGGGGTCTTTATGAGTCTCAGTTTAATAGCCAAATCGATAAAAGCTTCACCCACACTTAAGCTAAATGAAAAATTTGCTATCTTAAAAGAAAAAGGTGATCCTGTAATTCATCTTGGAGGAGGGGAACCAAAAAGCAAAGCACCTATGGACGCAATGCTTTCAGCAGTTGCAAATCTCAATTCAGGTGAAGTCCGTTATGCTCCGGCAGACGGTATACCCGCACTTAAGCAAGCAATTATCCGTTACACAGAAGAATTTTATGAAAGAAAAGTTAAACCTGAACATGTTATTGCTTCAGGCGGGGCAAAGCAGGCAATTATGGTTGCTCTCCAGGCAATACTCAATCCGCAGGAAGAGGTTATCTTTCCAGCACCTTATTGGGTCAGTTACCCGGATATGGCAAGGCTAATCGGTGCAATCCCGGTTCCTGCATTACCGGAGGATGGAACATTTTATCCAAGTTTAAAAGATATAGAAGATCGTGTTGGATCGTATACGAAATGTGTAATAATTAATAGTCCTAATAATCCTTCCGGCGCAATGTACTCTGAAGAGTTTATTGCCGATGTAGTTGAATTCTGTGAAAAGAAAGATATCTGGCTGATTATGGATGATATTTATCATCGCTTAATCTTTGACGGAAAAAAACCAATCAACTGTTTCAACTATACTAAAAAGAAAGATGAAAACTCAAAGCTTATTGTAATTAATGGAGTATCCAAACAGTATGCGATGACGGGATACAGAATAGGCTGGGCTGTTGGAAATAAAAAAGTTATTGAAGCAATGAGCAATATCCAGGGACATCAAACATCCGGCCCTTCGGTTGTTTTGCAAAAAGCGGCAGTGGGTGCATTAAACGGTATTCAGTCAGGTGTGGAAAGTTTAAGGACAACTCTTGAAAATAACCGAAACGTTATGATGGATCTCCTGAATTCATTTGAGGGTGTGAAAGTAACCAAACCAGATGGAACATTTTATTGTCTTGCCGATTTTTCTGTTTATGAAAAAGATTCAAATAAATTATCGGCATTCCTTATTGATAAAGTTCAGGTACTTACAGTTCCAGGTAAAGAATTCGGGATGGAAGGTTTCTTAAGGCTAAGTTATTGCGGAAGCATAAAAGATATTCAGGAAGGAATTGAAAGGATGAAATGGGCTCTTGATTTAAATTCACCGAATGAACTTTATATTGGCGACAGAAAATTAGTGAGGGATTGGTCATGAAATATTTAGAATTTGATACCCCCGCAACAAAACAGGCAATGGAACTTGCTTCCGATTTCAGGCTTAAGAACCAGGGTTTAACGGATCTCGATCGTGTTTTCTGGAACCTTCCCGATGAAGCACTTTATGAAGAAATAATTTTCCGTAATGAAGGTAAACTAAGTAAGCAGGGTCCTATTATTGTAAATACAGGCAAGCACACTGCGCGTGCTGCAGCGGACAAATTTGTAGTTGAAGAACAAAGTACAAAAGATAATATCTGGTGGGGCGTTTATAATCGTCCTTTCAGTTCAGAAAAATTTAATCAGTTGATGGGCAGAATTCAATCTTTCTGCCAGGGTGAAGAATTGTTTGTGCAGGACTGTTATGCAGGTGCCGATCCTGAATACAGAATGCCGATAAGGATTATCACCGAAAAAGCATGGCATAGTTTATTTGCAAGAAATATGTTCATTACTACAGAAAACAGGGATGAACTAAAAAAGTTTATGCCGGATTTTACAGTAATTTGTCTGCCGGGTTTTAAAGTAGATCCTGCAGTTGATGGTACAAGAACCGAAACTGCAATAATCCTTAACTTTGAACAGCGGACTGCAATCATTGCAAATTCACTATATGGCGGTGAAATAAAAAAATCAATTTTTACAGTTCTCAATTTCCTGTTGACTTTTCAGGATGTACTTCCAATGCATTGTTCTGCAAACGTGGGTAAGAAAGGTGACGTAGCACTATTCTTCGGATTAAGCGGAACAGGTAAAACAACTTTATCCGCTGATCCCAACCGTTTACTTATTGGTGATGATGAACATGGATGGAGCAATAATGGTGTATTCAATTTTGAAGGCGGATGCTACGCGAAGGTAATCCGACTATCAGCAGAACACGAACCTGAAATATATGCTACTACAAGAAGGTATGGAACAATTTTGGAGAATGTTGTCTTCGATCCTGTAAGCAGAAATATTGATCTGGATGATGATCATATAACAGAGAACACCAGATGTTCGTATCCTCTTGAATTCATTCCGAATATCGTTCCTGAAGGTCATGTAAGCACACATCCCAAAAATATAATCTTCTTAACCTGTGATGCTTCCGGCGTAATGCCGCCTATTGCAAGATTAAATCCTGAACAGGCGCAGTATCATTTCATAAGCGGATACACTTCTAAAATTGCCGGAACAGAAATCGGATTGGGTATTGAACCACAGATAACATTCAGTGCATGTTTTGGAGCACCATTTATGGTTCGTCATCCATTTGAATATGCTGCGATGTTGAAGGAAAGAATGTTAAAGCATAATGCGAATGTATGGCTTGTTAACACCGGATGGGTTGGCGGAAGATTTGGAGTAGGAAAGCGAATCAGTATTCGTCACACCAGAAATCTTCTCAATGCAGCATTGGATGGTAAGCTTGATAAGGTTAAATACAGAATAGACAAGCTGTTTGGATTTGAAGTGCCATTAGACTGTCCTGAAGTACCGGAAGATGTCCTTGAACCTTCAAACTCCTGGGGCAATAAGGATGAATACTGGAAAAAGTATGATGCACTTGCTGCAAGATTTGTTGAGAACTTCAAGTTATTTGAAAAAGGCTGTACAGATGAAGTAAGAAAAGCCGGACCAAAAAGACTTTAAGAAATATTTTTCAATTTACGGCTCAGGAGATTGTCCTGAGCCTTTTTATTTTAAAAACTAAAATTGTAGTGCAATTACAAGACTATATATAGAAAACTTCCTCAATACTCTTCAAAACAAAAAATCGAATTCAATTCCCATCGCTGAAACAGGTGTTCACCCCAACTTTTCTGTGGATTAAAGTTTTAATTGGTATTCCATCAGAGCCTGAGAGAATTCACAATCATATAATGATATTAAATTTTTTTAGTATTGGAATTAATTTCTGATTCGATTTCAAAAAGATGATACTATCTCAATTTAATAGGTTACTAAAATTCCGGAATTATTTGCCTTTGTATAATTGCTAACTTTAAAATTTTTGTTACATTCAACTCAGGCATTTCTATATAAACTATAAATATCCCGCTTGCTACCGGAATACCGTGATCATTCTGAAGCTCCCATATTTCAAATTGTGCAGGAGAATCCTTTTCAATTTTACGAACTAGATGGCCGGTTAAATTAAAAATTCTAATTATTGCTCTTTGTGGAAGATGATTGAACGTTACAAATGTTTCATTCACTGCTGCTTCTTGCGGATTTCTTCCGTAATATGGATTTGGAAAAACTTTTATCTTTTTTACGTCTTCTTTTGCAATCTGATCACTTAATATTACGTCAGGTGCTGTAAAAGAATAAACATCCTCTTCAGTAAAAACTTTGTTGGGGTAGATTGCAAATTGATCTTGGCCTGTAACACCAGGCGAAAATGGCCCCTCGCCCCTTCTGTTAACAGTGAACCAGTATAGAATCGGCACCGGATTATTCAATATATCAATCTGATAATCAGGGTTTGGAACCTCACTATAGTCCGCGTCAAATATAAAAAGCCACTCTCTTGGACCATCCGCATTAATATTATTATATGCATTATTATTCCCGGGCCAGTACCTGCCATCCATTAATGCATTAACAGCGTTATTTTCAAGAAACCCGACAGCAAGTCTGTGCGGGTTATTTGGGTCATCAATATTCCAGGCAGAAAGAGGAACACTTTTTTTAAAATCCTGATAAGAATATCCACTGCCGGTATTTAAAATGTACGGAGAAAATTCCGGTTTTGCAGGCGGCAAATTTAAGCCTCTTCCATATCTGTAAGAATAAGAAAAATTCTGATCGCTTGAAGGGATGTCTGGATTAATGCCGGGATTCTCAAATGCAATTGATCCATCGGGCACTCTTCCAAATTTTATCAGCACATTTTTTAATCTGTCAGGTGTTAGGGGATTGGGATTATTATTAAAATAGCTGTAAGGATTTGCATACCCGATCGCACCATGGTAAGCTTCGAATTGGAGTGCATTTGCATTAGACCAGTTGATACAATGGTCTCCGGTAATGACTTCCCATCCCCATAAATCTGGTTCCTCAGGATGTGTAAATGCTCCATACCTCTTAAGGCCAATTGGTTTTTCTGCGATTAATAATTTGAAGCCATCAACAATAAAATAATATGACTGCTCAAATTGTTTTACTTCTTCGCTCAACAAGTCATTACCTGATGCATCATCTTTTAAATTCCAGAATAATTTACCTTCAACAATTCCAAAAGTAATTTTGTAAGAATGACCTGTTAACTTTGATGGATCTATTACTTCGCATTCGACAAATGCATTGCTATTCCCTTGTTCATGAATCACTTCTATTTTTTCACCAAACTTTCCTTCATACCTGACTCCGGGTGGTTCTGATTGAGGCACTACTCTTATGATCTGAAGTTCACTTTCAAAATTATTAGGACTTATTCCTGATGAATTATATGTATATACAGTCACTCCGAAATAGTAAACCGATCCATTATTCAGCGGCTTATTGCCTATAGAATCCTTAGTAATACTGATATACCGCTCAATTCCAGAATTATTCCCAAATTGTTTTACACCAGTTACAAGCAAGCCAGTTATTGGATCAATCTCGTAATCTATAATTGCAGTAACATCGTCAACAATATCAAATGTAGCTAATCGAACACCATCGTCGATTGGAGAATCTTTAGATGGCAATTGATAAATGTTATAACCCTGATATTTATATCCGCCGACATCATAATTCTCAATTTCTCTTACCGAATTAATATCACTTCCCCAATTTAAAACAATCTGTCTATCCAGTTCAGTTACATTTACAACTGGTGTTGGAGGTAAGATAGAATTATTCATAAAAAGTTTATAAAACATATCTGCAAAAACTGAATATTGTTTTAATAAGCCCAGTGCCATGTGGTTTGTAACTGTTCCTTCACCTCCGGCAGCGATTTGAACCAGAACGACTTCCTGGGTGTCACCTGGTGCTAAGTTGAACGGACCTGAACATAAACCAAATCTTCTGTCACCCGGTGGATGCTGAATACCATCAATCCATCCCTGGGCGTTGATCGGATCTCCGGAAAGCGGATACACAGTCGTTCCGCCACCAAGCTGAGAAGGGATCGGATAGTACTGTCCCGTAACTCCGATTTTACCCTGAAGGAAATTATAATACTCGAGAGTACCCTGATATTGCCCTTGAGGCGGATCTCTATAAACAGCATCGGGCCCAATATAGAAATAATATGAAGTCATAGGAAGATTTTTTTTCCCGTAAATGACTTCACCATTATAATATGCGCTATCTGAAGGCAATCCTTCTACAATAGGTCCCTGAAGCAATCTGCAGCCTGCCGATGCAAGGCTGGTTCCGTACAATGCGTCTGTGGGATAAGCATTATAAACAAACCCAAGATTGAGCAATGTATCACAGCCAACATAATCATCTGAAGCATCGCCAAGATCGGGATCGTTCCAGTAAGACAAATAAGTGTCAGTAATTTCAGTATCAGACTTGTTGATGAATTTATATTTTTTGAAGACGAGATTATTGAGCGGAGGAACTGATTTATATCCCCAGATGGTAACTTGTATCTCGGTTCCTATAGGAAGCGAACCATATAAAAATTTTGTCTGGTTTGAATCTACATCATTAGCAACATACCATATAGTTTGATCAGCACCCGGAACACCGGGCACATCAATTGAAGGATTATAAACACCATTATTATCTAAATCCATATAAGGAGCACCAAACTCTGCCGGCCATTCATTCCAATCGTTCTCATATCGCTCTCTGATCTCTTCGCTTGTTCCTTCTCCATCATTAACTTCGTCGGATAAGTTAGCTGTTTTATAACTTCGTCTTACTCTGTATACACGCACACGAAGATCGCTGGGATTTTCTGCCTGAAGCTGATACCACGGTACACCGCTGTTAAGGATTCTACCGGGCTTCAATCCTGATCTGTAAGCTGAGCCGCCTACTCTTACCTGTCCGTTGACTTTACCTCCCCATAGAAATCCAGATGCAAATATTGCAGTTTTTCCTGTTCCTTTAGGATACTCAAAACCGGAGTTGCCGTTTGGATTATTATCTGCAGTACCATCATTAAAAATCCACGTTGAAATTTTATTAATGTTAAATCGGGTTTGTGATGTGTAACTAGAGGACTTTTGAAGGGTTTTACTTTTTTCGTCACCTTCAGACAGAAGAATATTTGAGAGCGTTAAAATAATAATTGCAGATAACCATACAATCTTTTTCATCTCTATCACCTTTTGATGATTTATCTGACTGAAATAAACAAATTATTGGAATCAAAAACAAATCAGATATAAATTCGGTTAACAAAAGTGTAAGAGAAATATTAATTCTTTCTCTTACACTTAATTTAATTCGATTATCTGCTGGAATATTTGGTACTATTTGAGTAGTATCATTTTTTTGGATTGCTTAAATTCACCTGCGGTCATATGGTAAATATAACTACCGCTGCTTACCGGATTTCCACTAAAATCCAGACCATCCCAGTTTACTGTATATGTTCCCGCCTTTACATTTTCAGAATATAGAGTTGTTATTTCCTGTCCCAGCATATCGTAAACTTTAATTACAACAAATTCATCCTTTGGAACAGAAAAACGGACAAGCGTTGCAGGATTAAACGGATTAGGAAAATTCTGATATAATGTATAATCGATAACTAAAGCCGGATTGTCATACAGAATCTCAAACTCAACCTTCTGCATTGCATTGTTATTCTCATCTGCTATAATAATATCTTCCACAACTATTTCTGATGGATCTGAAAGGGAGAATGGAATTCCGGCAACTATAAATTCACCGGGAGAAATCGGATTGGACTGACCATCATAAGAAAGAATTCTGAGAAAATCATTTTCCTGGTAATAATAAGCCTGATCAAAAACCGAATTTATTTTTGTGTTCTGTGGAATACTGGACCCAAGTTGATTCATCTCTATTTGCAGACCTTTTACTTTTTTGATAGACTCCAGACCAATTGTAATACCATCAGAAGTAAGATAGATTGTTACCTTTGCATTCATTCCGGGTGAAAGTTTATTAGCTGAAGTCAGTGCAAAATCACCAGGCATAAAATATGGTTTGTTTACTGAATTGCCGCTTGGGTATGTACCAGTTAGAACTACATTTTGCAATATTGCAAGATCGAGAACATTGATAACACCATCAGGTTCAGGCAATGGATTACCATTTGTCCAGGGTGCTAAATCTGCTTTTTCAAACTGCTCGCTTGTTAATTCTGTTCTGCCAAGCATAAAGTCGATCATCAAAAGTATATCGAGAATGTTTACATGGTTATCTAAATTAATATCGCCAAGTAAACCCAGAAGAGTACCATTAAAAATGTTAATCACTTCATCCGGACCTGCAGATATGTTTGCATCAGTTACAGGTGAACTTGTTGCTCCCAATACTTCTGAAAGACCGTTAAATGTTTGATCAGTTTCATCGGGTATACTAATAATATCATAAGAAAAAATTATTATATCCTGATCGCCCTCGTCCGGTTCAATTGCATTATTTCCATTTCCAAGAATAACAATTTTAACTGTATCAACTTTTGTCCCGTCCGGGAAAAATTCACCCTCATAAATTTCATAACTGAAATTAAACTGATCTGCTGGAATTGCAGAACCACGAGAAACCGATTTTAAAATTAATTTACCATTAGTCTTTCCTACCAGAATATTGAATTGCAAAGCTTTTAATGGCTGCCCGGAATATCCGTCTAACACAATTGTATCCGGATTTGCTATTGACCCATCAATAAGATTTCGTACCGATGATTTAAATCTTAACACACCACCCTGGGATGCTGACTCACCAATACCGGTTAATGTTAAAGCAGTGGGTGAACCGGCGGCATTGTGTGTAAAATCTATTGAACCATTTTCTTCGCCTTCCGCCACCGGAGTAAATGTAACATCAAAAACCTGTGACCCTCCCGGTGGAATTATTACCGGAAAAGTATTCGGTGTGAATGTAAAAACTGCGTTTGTCGAAACGGCATTTGTTATTTCAAGATTGTCTGATGCACCAGGGTTTTCAACTGTTACAGGTAACGATTCAGAGTTCCCAATGCTAACCGTTCCAAAATTCAATGATGAAGGATTCATTGAAAATAATACAGTGGGTGCTGTTATATCAATCTGAAAATCATCTATAGCTAAACCATCGTCGGCTCCTGAAATATCAGAATCTGTCCAGCGGATCCAGAATTGACTGCCATTGGCAATAGACAATCCGGTAATAGTATACGCAACTTCAGATCTGTTCTCAACTGAATTTCCATTTAATGCCCCTGAACTGGTATTAATGTTTGGACTGTGAAAATCCAATTGATCAACATCAATCCAGTTACCATCTGACAGAGAAGTTGCATCCAGACTGTATTGAAAATCTAATTTATCGGCTGCATTTCTGTTACTAACTCCTGCACGCCACTGTTCGCCGGTATATAGAAGGTACAATAAAGTGATGTCATCACCTGTATTATTGATAAAATTAGCTCCAAAGGTTGGAATTAAAGTACCTGTCCGGAGGCTTCCAAGTGCCCGGTCGGTATCATCAGTTAAACCAAAACTATAAGTGTCTCCGGAACTTGATGAACCGGTACCTGCTGTGTATTCAGTATTTGCAGCAGTACCGCTTTCTGATAAGTGCCATCCGGCAGGCAGATCCGATGATGTGCCGGTTATTGCAAGTGTATTGAAATCCTGTAAGTAAGCGCCTGAACCAGTCAGGGAAATCTGAGAAAAGGATAGGGAACCAAAGCAGAAAAAACAGGTTAGTAAGAAAATCCCACAAGTTTTCATAACTCCTCCATTAAATTAAATATTATTAATTAGATCATTTATTTGTTTAGAACGAACAAATGATTTCTGAACATTAATAATTATAAAAACATGGGTATCGGATTATGTGATACACATAGCTCTTCACTGTAAGCATCGTAACAGTTATAAATTGGAGTGATTAATTTGTGAAATCTTTGATGAAGTTAGAGAGGGATTAAAGTTGAAAGAAAGATTTCACCCACAGTAGATACTTTCTTTTGCATCTCCGTTGGAAACATAATACATGAAATTTTAAATATCAAATAATTGAATTTTTTTTTATTTTTTTTAGCCTCCAGTTACTGAGCTTATTTCAGAATTACTGATGAATAGACATTTAGTCTTTTAAAGTTTGATTTTAGCATTAAATTTATATTAAAAAATTTCGTAAATATTACAACCGATTCCCGGTTTTTAAAACAGAAATAACCAATTGCCAGACCAAAGATATTGAACGATATATAAATAAAACGATAGCACGAATGAATTTCTTGATGTCATTTCGGTAAATGTTTAAAATAATTAAGCTTTTGGAGTGAATTGCTAAAAGTACAATGCAGCCAGTATCAAAACTGCGTGGAAGATCATAAAGTAAATCATTCCGAATATCATAACTTTCCACCAGAACCGGTGACGTTTTTTAGACAGATCAATTCCGCCGCTTCTTTTAATTGTAATCATTCCGATAATAAAGAAAAGTCCTCCTACACCGTAGAGGTAAAGGTATGGTAACCAGGTTTGATCAAAAGTTGGCATACGTATAACATTAAAAGATTTTGCTAATGCGAAAAATATTAAATAATCATTTTCCGGGAGTAAACTTAGGAGGCAGAAAAATCATTTCCTAATACATATAAATTCCTTTTCCTCTCCCCTTGGGGAGAGGTTAGGAGAGAACTTCTTACATTTCTTTTTCAGCAAGTATCTTTTTCCC
>JAWOIK010000267.1:0-3090 GCA_046484705.1 Ignavibacteriaceae bacterium
GAACTGATTCCGGTTAATGAAGATATTGCAGCAACTTCCCAGGTATTTCCTCCGTCATTAGTTTTGAAAACAGCGCCTCTTACACCGGATTGATTCACACTACCGGCAGCAAAACCTGTATCAGGTGAAATGAAATATACATCTACCAATGCTCTTGCTAATGTATCCAGTGATATTGATTGCCAGTTCAGACCGCCATCTTCACTTTTAATAAAAACCGGTGAACCATAATATCTTCCAACACCATAGATAAAATATTCTGAAAGTGAATATAGTCCACAAAGCCCATTTGGAACGGGATCAGGAAGTGTAACAACAGACCATGAAGATCCGCCGTCGGTTGTTTTATACAAAACTGCACCATCAGCATTTGATTCCCTCTGAATATCTCCAATGAATCCCGTTTGCTCAGAAATAAAATTTATACATCTGAAAGTAACATCATTTGGGTTACGGGAATAAATTAAATCCCATATTTCACCGCCATTTGAAGTTTTATAAACTCTTCCATCAATGTGAATAATCCAACCTGTGGAATCATTTATAAAGAAACAATCTTCAAATCTGCTGGTTGGTTCGAATGGTGCATCCGGTAATGAGCGCCATTTAAGCTGTTGCGCTAATGCTGTATTTAGAAGTAAAATAGTAAGTATTGGTACTAATAAAACTTTCATACATTACTTGATTAATATCATCTTTTTTGTTTGTACATAACCGTTCGATCTGAATTGATAAAAATAAACACCGCTTGTTAATTCTTTACCATTTAATTCACCTTCATAACGTCCGGCATTTTTATATTCATCAACAAGAGTTGTAACTTCGCTTCCAAGCACATCATAAACTTTTAGTGTAACGTATCCGTTATCAGGAATCTGGTATCTTATAATTGTAGACGGATTAAATGGATTAGGGTAATTTTGCTCCAGTTTAAAATCATTAATAACAGTTAAATCAATATCATCAACTGAAGTTGGAGAGAAATTATAAGTTTTATAGAACCATCCGGTTCCGGGGCTGCTAAGGTTTTGAAAAAAGGCTCCGGCACCGGGAATATCATCATGCTGATATATGTAATGAGCTTGAAGTGAAGAACCAGTCTGATCATCTATAAATGGTGATAGAAGTGGGTATTGTTCTGTTCTGCTATTATTAATTAATTCATCTGCTATTGTTCCTTCTTCAGACCATTGTACTTCATTACTGACTGCAGAATCATCAAAACCAAATCTGTACATCAGATCAGTATAGTAAATTGGAACCGGGTCAATACCGTTTCCGGGGAAAATATTAAATGGTGTATTATAACCTGCGGTATATTCAAATGTTTGCCAGAGCAGGAATATATTTTTTCCATCTTTTGTTATTGATATAGATGGATAAGCATTACCTATTCCATGTGCAGGGAATAACCAGTTGACAAGATTTCCAAATCCGTCGGTCGGGTACTCTCTTTGCACATTTGTAACAGCGAACCATTTATCATAATTATTATTCCAGTATAATACCGGGTAAACAAAACTTGTATCTGACGAACCTTCAATCACGCCTCGCCCGTATCCATTTATTATAACATGAGTTTTGCCGTCATTATCAACTTCATAATCCAATTGGCTGAAATTTGTAAACAGCGGTGCATAGTTTCTGTTGGATACCTGTCCGTATTCATCATCTCTTCCAATTACCTGACCGTGCCAGCTTGCACCAAAATCAGTTGAATGTGTAAGATACAGTATTTTATTCGATGTAGAAGTGTCAGTTTGTTCAAAAGAACTTATAACAGATAAAAACTGATTATTAAAAGAGGATTTTATCGAACTGCTATTTTTATGATATATAAAATTCATTTGCGGATGATCTTCACCAATACGATGGAATTGCTGAAAAGTTACCCCCAGGTCCGATGATTTATAAATATGCTGATGATCGTTAGGTACTGACGGGGAGCGACTCATTCCATAAATGACGCCATCAGGGGAATAATGGAATGACCAGAGTTCACTTATATCTGAACCATAAGTGTTGAACTGCCAGTTTTGAGGATCAATTACCGAAAACTCCGTCCCTCCGGTTTCAGTTCTTGCTGCTGCTAAAATTTTGCCGTCAAGCGGACCGCCTGTGCAATATTGTATTCCCCTCAGTCTGCCATTTGGCTGGAATGGAAGTATGCTGTACCAGAGATTATCTTCTTTGTAGAATACATATAAATTATAAGAATGGGGTAGCTCGTACGATCTATAAAGCAGAAATATTACCGGATCAGCAATTCCGTCATTATTATAATCTGGTGTAATGATCTGACAGTGCGGTGCGGTATAAAGATAATCATACGTTGTCAGGAGTATGGATTCACCATAATCCTGTGCGTGTATATAAAATGATACTGATAAAAGAATAAGCAAAGTATGAAGTTTAAGAGATTTCATAACTTTGTTCCTTTCATATTTATAATATGATGTAAGCTTTAATAAATTACCCTGAACTATTTTAGTAAAATCATTTTCCGTGTTTCAATAAAACTTTGTCCGGAGCTTGTAGAAGGATTACCGGCTTTCAACTGGTAAAAGTAAATTCCACTTGCTAATTGTTTGTTGAGTGTTGATTGTTGAGTATTAAATTCAACTTCATAACTACCTGCATTTTTATATTCATCAACAAGAGTTGCAACTTCACTTCCAAGAACATCGTAAATTTTTAGTGAAACATATCCGGCTGCAGGTATTTGATATTTGATAACTGTATTCGGGTTAAAGGGATTGGGATAATTTTGTTCCAGATTAAATTGTTTAATTGCCGATATATCATCTTCAACAGAAGTTCCTAGGTATGTGTATGTTTTATAAAACCAGGCAGTTTCATCGCTGGATTCATTCTGTTGCCAAGGCGGCAATGAAACACCAGGAATATCATCGAATTGATAAACAAAAAAAGTATTAACTATAAAAACTCCATCACCATCAATATAAGGTGCAAGAACCGGGTATTGTTCAGACCTACTGTTATCTATCATTCCTGGATGTTTTTCTGCCTCAGCTGACCATTCAATACCGCCAAAAGGTGCTGTGTTGTCATATCCTCTTCTGAACATAA
>JAWOIK010000324.1:0-3093 GCA_046484705.1 Ignavibacteriaceae bacterium
AGTATAACAACACTTGCAGCTGCAACGTTCAGAAAAATATTACTTACAGCACTAAGTGGACAAAGGTATTTACACCAGAAGAGCCTGAAGAAAATTGTACACAGTATTGTAAGCGCAAATGCAGGGATAGCAAAATATAATGTTATATCCGAGTTGTCAAAAAGATTAACGGAAGCAAAGTATGGATCAAATTCCTTACAGAACAGTTCACTGCTTGTCATCGTAAAATATAATGCTGCAAACAGTATTAGATACTTTAATGATCGCAGCGGACGATCAATGAACCCGGGCATATCAAACCGGAGTTTAAATCGTTCGCCTATTTTACCAAGCCATTCTGTTACTGCACCAATTGGACAAACATAACTGCAAAATAGTTTCCCAATAATTATTACCCCTACGATTAAACCTATTCCCAGCATAACCTGCACTTCACTCATGTTACAGGCCATTGTGCCCTGGTTAAGTTTACTGAAGAAAGAGGATATGCCTCCAAACGGGCAATAAGATTCGAAATCAGCCAAATAAGAATTGTCGAAGAGAGGACGAATCGCAACGTATCCGATTAATCCAAGAAACAATAATTGAAAGAATACCCTGATTTTATTTTTCATATTTATAAGCCCCTGCTGCGTAAAGAAGTTAATAATAATGTGTTGCCCGGGGTATGGGTAAATACCCCAGGCAGGATCTTAGTTGTTATTTTAATAATACCATCTTTGAGTTACTGATCATGGAGCTTCCATCTGCACCATTTACCTGGACAGAATAAAAATACACACCGCTTGAAAAACCGGCTGCATTAATATTTAGAATGTGTGTGCCTGCGGAATACTCTAAATTAGATAATCCATAAACCAGCTCACCAAGTGAATTAAAAATCTTTAATGTGATTTTAGATTCAACGGGCAGGTTAAACCTTATATTCGTTGTTGGGTTAAATGGATTCGGAAAATTATCTGAAATGTTAAATGACCCTGGAATAATCGTACTAACCTCAATTACAGATGAATATGCAAATGATCCGTCAAAATCAATTTGTTTTAACCTGTAATAGTAATCACCGTTAGTAATTGTTGCATCTATGAAAGAATAACTGTTGGTTTCAGTTGTAGTTCCCTTTCCTTCCATAAATCCGATCTTATAGAAATTAGTTCTATCGGAACTTCTTTCAATATCAAACCCTGAATTATTTAATTCCGTAGCTGTAACCCAGGTAAGATGAACATTGTTATCAATAATCTGGGCATTAAAAGAAATAAGTTCAACAGGAATGGTTACATCGCCTATCTTTGCAACAAAAATATCCTGACCACCGGCTGATACAAAACTCATTGTATCAAACAATGCTGTTTCCCTGAAATATCCCGATACATAGCTATTGCCAACGATATCAACAGCTATTGCATTACCGTAATCCAAAGCAGTGCCACCTGCCCTTTTAAGCCATTCAATATCACCGTTTGGATCGTAATGAGCAATAAATATATCATCGCCGCCTGCACTTACAACGGTAATGGTATCAAATACAGCTGTACCATTGAAACGTCCCGCTATATAGCTGTAACCACCCGGTGTTAAGGCTAAATCATTACCTCTGTCGACTAAGCTTCCGCCGCCGCTTTTCACCCAAATTAAATTGCCATCAGGATCGTATTTTGCAAGAAACATTTCATCACCATCTACACCGGTAATTTGTGTTGTGCCGAAAGTCGCCGTACTGTCAAAGTAACCTGTGACATAAATATTTCCCATAGTATCAATGCTAACCGCATCTGCAGCGTCAGTACCCGGTCCGCCGGCATTTTTCACCCATAATAATGTTCCTGTAGTATTGAATTTAGCTATAAAAATATCGCTGCCGCCATTGGAATAAAGCTGCGTTCCGCCGAAGTTTGCTGTATCAACAAAGATTCCTACCATAACAGGATTTCCGTCTAAATCGATAGTCAGTCCCCGTCCTTCTTCACCGCTTGCTGTACCGCCAGCACTTTGAGCCCATTGAATTTCACCAGCATTATTATATTTTGCCAGAAAGATGTCCCTACCGCCATTTGTTAAAATCTTAACACCATCAAAGTTTACGGAATCAACAGATGTACTTCCAAAATAACCTGCAACAAAAACGTTTCCACTTTCATCAAGGGCAATTCCACGACTCGATACCTGTGATACACTTTTACCATCCCTGATCCAGATAAGGTTTCCGGCATTATCATATTTTGCAACTATATTATCCAGGTTCCCAGCAGAGGTTAAATTGGTGCCTGAAAAATCTGCGGCACCAAAGTAATGACCCGTCACATATATATTACCATCCTCGTCCAGGGTTAAACCATATCCACGGTCAGTCAATGTACCTCCACCTCTTTTTGCCCATATGGGGTTCCCAAGAGTATCCATTTTAACGAGATAGAAATCTACATTGCCTGCAGATGTTAGGATATCTCCGCCGAAGGTAACCGTGGCAGCAAACTCACCAGTCAGGTAAGTATTACCAATTTGATCAACAGCAATACTATGACCAATGTCTACACCGGTACTGCCAAATTGTTTTACCCAGTTAAAATCATCTACCTGTGCATTCACCTGAACAGATATAAATGCGATAAGAACAAGAAATGTGAAAAAACGTAATAGATTTTTCATGACTCCTCCTGTATATATATTATAAATTCAACATAGTATATGTTGTTATTGAGTATAGATTCTTCGTTTTTTGTTATCGGTCTAAATTCTATCAATTAATCCATCCATTGAATTATTATCTATAGGTCCGTCAATAACGATAATAAAATGATCAAGCGTAAAATATTTTTTTGCAATTCGCATAACATCTTCCTTTGTTACTGCCAGAATTCTGTCGGCTTTTTTATCGAAGTGATCAAATGGCAGTTTTTCTTTTATCATATCGAACACGATCCCCGCGGCATCATCAGGTGTCTCAACATAAAAAGGAAGCAGTCCTAACTGCCTGTTCTTTGCATCAATTAATTCTTCATCAGTTATCCCGTTGTCAAGCAGTTTTCTTATTTCTTTGAATATCCCGGTAATAACTTTTTCTGTGTTTTCCGGACCGGTTTTAGTATTGAA
>JAWOIK010000060.1:0-5854 GCA_046484705.1 Ignavibacteriaceae bacterium
ACATTCTGATTTTTGTTCAAAATAAGAGTTGGGCCTAAAATACTTCCATTAGCCCCCATAGTGTTTGTAGCCTGACCAGGATAAAAATTAACTGTTCCGTGCTGCAGGGAAAGATTTATGGAATCACCGGATAACGTGTCCGGAATAAACACAGGATTTTGTGCCAGGATCGGAATGTTTAAGAGAAATCCCAATACAAAAAAAATTACTGAAAAAACGTATTTCTTCTTCATACTGCCTTTGTATAAAATGATTAATTGACTCCCGTATGATGCTGATTGTTATTAAGGGTTTCCTGATTAATTGTTAAAATATTAAAAAATCAATACTTCTGAAGATATCGAGCCTTAGGTTTGAGGCTTTATGTTGATGGCATCCATAGGAACCAAAGCAATATTGCTGTCAGAATACTTTCAAATGCAAAAGAAATAATTCTTTTTTGAGCAATAATAGTGGGATGATTCATTCTTTCTAAGGTTTTTCATAAATCAGTTATAAAACATTTCTCATATTTTTTATTCTAAATATTTAACACTCTTAATGTAAAAATAAACCCCGATGATAAATAACACCGGGGTTCTTTTGAATTTTGACTTTTGACTTTTTACTTGATTAATATCATTTTCTTCACTGACACATAATCTCCTATTCTCAATTGATAAAAATACACACCGCTTGCCAGCCTGTTTGCATCAAACTCAACTTCGTACCCTCCTGCCGGTTTGTATTCATCAACAAGTGTTGCAATCTCCTTTCCCAAAACATCAAACACTTTTATAGTTTGATGATTGCCTACTGGGGATTGCCAACTGATTGTTGTGCTTGGGTTAAATGGATTCGGGTAAGATTGATATAACATATACTTATCCGGAAGAATATAATTCTCATCATCAATACCGGTTACTGATGAAGCTCCTAAAACATTAAATCCTTTGTTATTATTCTCATGTATTTCCGTTATCGTATTGCCTTGGTCAATAATAGCATAGATTCTTGGGAAATTAGGTAATCCACCTGGAACAACCAGTTTAAAGTTTACATCTGATCTTTCCTGAGGATTTATAACATCATTAATTGTAATTGTGTTAGTACCATTTATACCTATTAACGATGTTCCGCCGGAATCAGGATCATTAATATAGAAACTAACAGAAACCGGTGAAGATATAGGTTCGAAACTAAAATTTCTTACTCTTGCAGTAATTGTAAGTGTATCTCCAGGTTCAGGTTTTTTCGGAATAAAAGTAATATCCTCTGTTTGAAAACGTTTGTCAGGATCTCCTAATGCATATCCTTTTTCAGGATCATAACGCCACGGTAATATAAACGCAGCATCTGGCTGATTTCCGTAATGATCATCCCACCATGTTGGAGGAAATCCAGGTTGCGCTTGTCTCGGTTTAACTGCATAATCCAATACCAGCACATCATTTTTCCCCCAATAAGCATAAGGTGTAACCGTATATTTAACATCACCCAAACCCATATTAACACTGCCAAGATGAACTTTTAAATTGATTAAATTTTTAATGGATGTTTTATGCGTAGTCATCTTTTGTGTGTCAAACTTGAAGTTAGTTGCAATACCGCCCATTTCTATTCCGGCATCAAAACCTAAATTTTTTTCTGTACTTGCACCACTCTGCTGGAAGTCGGTGAATGTTAAATTCCATTCATAAGATGAAGAACCATCAAGTTCAAAGCGGTCCGACTGATAACTGGCACGGATTACTTCTGAGAGGTTCGGATTGTTTGAAAGAGTATCATATGGATAGTACGATAAAATATTTCCAACTTCATGATCGGGTACAGAATTTAGAGCGAAATAACTTTTATTGCTGTACCATGTTGCCTGAACATTTTTTGGAACCAATGCAAATAATGATCGACGTGAAAATGTTTCAATACCATGAATTATCGGATATTCCCAGATATCATAATCGGATATTGTTGAATAAATACGGTCATCTTCCCTGGCTTGAACTTCTACACTGATTGAAATAGTAGAAACACTGGCAGAGTCTTTGCTGAAATGTTCTCCGACTTTTCCGATCGCCCAAAGTTTATAGTTGGATAAAACTCCAACACCTAGAGGTGCTACCTGAATTTGACCCTCAGACTTAATGCCGGATGATAAAGCCCAGTCTTTGTGTACCTGCGTAGAGACTTCAACTGAAGTTGTAGTTTCTTTTTTATACAAAGCCCAGAAATCACAGTTACCTCCATTAAAACAAGCATTTACATCATAAATTGTTCCGTCAAAGATATCAAAATGAACCGGAGGTGCATTCAAAGAAACAATTGGCTGAACTACTCCATATTCATGAAACAGTGTTGGTGTTCCTAAAGTAAAATCAAATCCATCATAATTTCCAACGGCAATAGCAAATTGACCATAACCAACCTGGGGTTCATCTGCTTTCAGCCGTCCAATTAATTTTGATTGTTGTAATGTTGAATCTGTAAATGTAAAGGCTTCCATCCAAAAACCTTTATCAATACCATCGGGTATAGATTTAACAATGATAATATCATCCTTATTATCCATATTTATATCACTTGCTTTAAGGAAGTTATTACTTTGCCTATAATCGTTTGATCCTCCATATGGTATCATCATCTGAGATTTGTAATCTAAAGAATAATCATCGTTTACTTTTAAAACATAACAATAACTGTCAGAAGTATATATTGCTTCGTCTCTTTTATTGTCATTTAGGTCACCAGCCGCAGTACAAAATGATCTCGTACCATAATTAGGTGAGGAATGATTATGTTCTTTTCTGGGCCCAACAGTAATTGTTTGTAAATCTTGTGAAACTTTTAGTATGTAATTATAATTAGACCAATTATAATATGTAAGATTGAAACAACGGACGCGCGAAGAGAAAAACAGTTCATCACTTGCATCACTATCAAATTGCCCTTTAGCCGAACTCATTAAAAACTCTTGAATAATTGTACCTGGTGGTATTGGTACTTGTATTACAGTAGATCCTTGAGGTACACAATTATTGTTCTCAACAGTATATACTTGCACGGTTACAGGAATATTATCAGGTGGGAAAGGTCCTGCGGCATCACGGAAAAACAAAATTAATTCATCGCTGTTATCACCATTTAAATCCGCGGTCTGTAAATAATATTGCACTGTGGGCCCGGCAAAAGACCCACCTGCGGCTTTGGTATTTGAAAACCTTGTAATTTGTGTTGCCTGTAATGTAGAGTCCACATCATATATACAAAATATTACAGAGTCTGAAGCATCAAGATATGCAATGACAAACTCATCGAGACTATCAGAATCAAAATCTCCCGTTCTTACATAAATTTCTTGATTCCAACCATAACTTTCAGCAACTAAAGAGTCAACAGTAGGATTTGTAAAAAACCCGGTAGTGTCAAAATTACTTATTAGAATTTCAATCTTTTGAGATGCTCCCAAAATTGATACTGTATTATCATAAGCACCATAATTGAACCTACCTGATGCTGCATCAATATGCTCATAGTACACTGGTCTGTTATCTTCTCGTTTTACAGTAGTTGTAAATAAAGTATCAATATCTAACGAGTCAAAGGGCATTATGATTCCCTCTGTCTTATACCTGTAAACTTTTTGATAGCTTCTATAATGTCCACCACCATCAATATCTTCTGTCCAATTAAGGAATATATCCTGAGATTGAACTGTTCGCGGCCCATTTTCATTTATACGGAAAGGATCGCTCTGCGCTTGTGTGAGCCCGGGCAATAAAATTATTAACCCGGTTATTATAACAGGCCATAAAAATGATCTCATAGTGTTCCTCCTATAAAGTGTTGACAGAGTTATTTTCAAAACTTCTGCTTCGGAAGTGTTTTCGATGTGTTAGCTTTGATTAGTTACATTAGCAAGTTTTTATCACCTCAACCCTGGTATTCTAACGCTTTCGGAGTAGAAAATATTTTATAATTTTAAATTGAATTAATTACTGTTGAAAAACAAGCAACTATTAATATGGAGCAACTAAATGAGGCAAAGGAGGGGTGAGTCACCTGATCCCGCCCCTACAGTTTATAATTTGTTTATCATTTCCTTTACGGTGTTTCAGGCTCTTCCTTCTCAACCCCTGATAAAAATGAACCTGCTTGCATTATTTCAACCCTCGCCTGTTGTGTTTTTATTTCAGCCAGGATCAGCTTGTATGCGGCAATTATTGGGTAACGTGAAATGACAATAAAAAACCCCGATGAAAATCACCGGGATTTACTGCTTACTACTTACCACTTACCATTTCAATAGGAGCATCCTCTTAGATTCAATCTGCTTAATTATTCTCTGTCTCCTCTATGAGGCTGGCAATTATTGCCAGGTGATACTTAAACATTTTTTCTAGATGGATAATCTGTTTTTTAGTACGTTCAAATTCTGTTTCAAATAATTTCATTTGAGGACTTGATTGCAATTCATCATTATTTGTTGAGCTTATTTTGTCTTGATTAATAGATTGCGATTTTGTTGACATTTATCCCTGTTTATAAATTAAATTTTTCCTGCTGGTAATCGATAATTATTTAATTTTAAATTTCTTTCTTTCATTCTCCAATCTTGCCCGGACTTTCTTCTTGGTTAATCCTTTAATTGGGAGATAGTATGTAGAATGTGTTTGCAGGTCCGTTGTAACTGCAAACTTATCTTCCCCTTTAATCTTTTGTATTCCATCAAACTTAGCCCCGCTATCTTCAATCATAGATGCGCTAAACATAATAAACCTCCTTTTTTTGTATAAGCCTATTTTAATATATAAGAAGCAATAAAAACTGTAAATCGTCCGAAAGAATGAAAAACGGTCTACATCTTTTGGTAATTAGATTAAAGGAAATTACTCGCCAATTAATGGAGTTGTCTCTGCTGCAGTTAAATAAATATCAATGAGATTATTGAAGAGGAACAGGCTTTAATTTTTATTATAATTTGATAAAAGATATTCCAAGTAACGTGATTTCAATTGCTTACTTGCAAGCACTTGTTTAACCGGGGGAAGTTTTACAATCACACCAAGTATTGCCGCCATTGCTCGGTGATTCCACAAAGCTTGTTGATCGAAGATTAGATTTTGAAATTTCCCGCGTTCAATTGCCATCACTACAACTCTGTGCGCACCATTGAGAGGAGTAATCACTCTTTGCTTTCGTTCTTTCAAATGAATCTTCCCAACAGTGCAAGACCGAACACACAATCCACATCCCAAGCAAATATCTTCATTTAGAACTGCTTTCTTTCTTTTTTTCTTCAGCGGATCATTAGCAGACACAAGGCTCATAGCTTCAACAGGACAGACATTCACACACTTTCCGCATCCGTTACATTCTTCAGTTGTTACGACCGGGAGAAAATTTGTAGTGTGTACCGGATGTAACATTGCGAATTTTTTTGCAGCGAGCATCGCTTCACAACAACAGCCACAACAATTGCATATAAAACTAACTTGCTCTCTAACATTTTCTCCGAACTGAACAAGATTGTTATCATAGGCAGTTTGAAGTAAATCCATCCCTTCTTGTAAATCAATTTCTTTAGCAATGTTATGTTTTATCAAAGAGGCAGCAACATCATTGAATGTTAAGCAAATCTCCATAGGTGCATCACACGCTTTACCTAGATGTTCCATCTTATGCCGGCAATAGCACATTCCAACGGCTCTATGGCTTGCTGTTCTAATTACTTCACTTGCTTTTTCATAATCTAGAACTTCTAATTTGTTCGATTTGCTCAAAGCTTTTTCATTCACAAAGGTTCTTCCCGGTTGAGTGATTCCTCCAGTGAAAAGCTGTTTAATAAAATCTTCTTCCACATTAAGATATTCATAGA
>JAWOIK010000101.1:0-7026 GCA_046484705.1 Ignavibacteriaceae bacterium
TTGGCAGTCACCAGTAGGCAGTTGGCAAACATTGAAAGTGTTTGATGTTCTTGGAAGGGAAGTAGTAACACTGGTTAATGAGTATAGAAATGCTGGCAGTTATGAAATTGAGTTTTATTCTGCAGGATTGACAAGTGGTGTTTATTATTACCAGTTGAAAGCTGGTAAATTCGTTGAAACAAAGAAGATGCTGCTTTTAAAATAAAACTCACATCTAAATTTAATTTGCAACGCTTATCATGCAAGGTGAGGTTTTTTTATTTCACTAGTAGTAATAAAAAAGTTCATCTCATTTGAGATGAACTTAAAAATTAAATTATAATTGCTTTGATACTATTTAAGAAGTATCATTTTTTTAGCTTCGGTATAATTCCCCGCTCTGATTTCATAGATATATGTTCCGCTTGGTAATGATTCGGCATAGAATAGGACATCGTGTGAACCCGGCGTTTTAATTTCGTTAATCAGTGTTGCAACCAGCTGACCTAATACATCATAAACTTTTACTGAAACAAATTCCTGCTCAGGTAGATCGAAAGAAATTTTTGTTTGCGGGTTAAACGGATTAGGATGATTTTGTTTTAATGAAAAATCGTCCGGAATTGAACTTCTCTCAGATTGGTCTTCAATTTGTTTAAGCTGACTGTTATTCGGAAAAACCGGTGGTGATATTCCCGGATTTTCCGTATCAAAAATTGAAAGAGTGGTTTGTGCTTCCGTATTATTATGCCCTACTCCACGTCCAGTTAAGTATGTATGGTAGTGATTATCAAGTTTATATTCGAGTGTATCAATTTTGTTCTCAAGAGAATCGATCTTAGCGAGTTTCTGAAGAGTTTCCTTTTCGTCCAACCCTACTTTTATGGAAAGTTCATTAAGCTCCACCCCTCTGTTCAAAGCAAAGTAATTACAGGAACTGACTTCAGCAGCAGTAGCTAAATATTTTTGTAATGTGGCTGCTAATCTTAAGGTTAATCTGTAGGAATGTCCGCGTTTTAATACAGCGGGAAATATATTCCTTCTGCTGCCGGCATCATTATATTCTAATCCAATGCTGACAAACTTGATAGAATGAGTCTTTAGATCAAGTTCGTGAATTATATCTTTATAAATTAATTTTCCTTCCGTCATATCTCTGAGGTTCATTTCAACCGAAACACTTGAGTTGCTTAAAGCGATTGCCAGCATTAACTGGAAGCCCTGCCAGGAAGCATCATAAGAAATTAAAGCTGCGACAGTATTATCATTTGTACCCGCCGTCTGCGATATCTGAAAATCATAATTAATTGAAGAAACAGATTCTCCTGTACCAAAAGAAGTTACGCTGCCGTCAACAGCAGCTCTTAATTTTTTAGTTGCCAGGTTGTAATCATTCAAATAGGTAAAACTTAAATTTCCATTATCACCTGATGATCCGCTATTTGCAGGGTTATCAGAAAACATATAATCAGCACCGGGGTTTAGCGTAACCTGAGTGTGAACTATCGGATTGAATCCAATAACAACAAGTACAAACAATAATCTGAAATAGTTTTTCAAGTTGCCTCCATTGATATCTGAAAAGAATTAATTTTTTATTGCGCCTAAATAACCATTAAATCTTATATACTGAAGCTTTCGTTCTCTGTACATGAAATTTTTTATAAAAAATAAACTAGTCCATAAATTATATTAAACGGCAGTATTATTTGGAATGATAACACTGCCGGATTTAAGAGATTAGATCTTTAGATTATTATCATTTAATCCTTTGTTACTTATCTGCCGCCATAACAATATCTCCCTTTACGCCGCCGACAACTTCAAGCAGCTCAGCCTGCTCTTTTGACGGAACATTGAATTTATTCAAGGTTGCTTTTAGATCTGCCAACATAGCATCCCATTCTTTTTCAGAAATATTGAGTCCGGAATGTACATCTTTCATAGGGCGTCCGGAATATTGCTGCGGTCCGCCAACTGCCATGCAGGTGAGTTCTGTTGCAAGATATTTTAACGCCGGCTTACTGATACCCATTGCCTCCTTGTTTTTTGGATTTGCATTGAGAACCTCGTTTACCCAAATGCGTTCAACAAATTCATCAACTACCATTGCAATTGCATGTGCACCGCCGAGCCTTTCATAAAGGGATTTCTCGCCTGAATGAACCGTCTCCTGTGCGAGGGTTAACGAACCTGCCGAAAAGAAAAACAGAGCTATAAGAATTAACAAAAACTGCCTCCCTTGTTTTTGCATAAAGCCTCCTGAAGTTTTAATTGATTGATTGATTGTTGTAATGAACCGGATTTTTGAATTCAAACTTTTAGTGATGATAACTGGATTAATTTTAATGAATTAATTGCACAATGGCAACAATTGACTATTAAAAAGTTAAATAGGTGATATATCTTTTTAAAAGAGTTTACTTTATCGTAGAATCTTTTTCATAATCCTCCTGGTGTTTAGATAAAACCCGGTTGATGCTATTTACTTTAAAAATTATTATTACGAAGTTTGTATTACGGTTGCAATAATTGTTAGCCGCATTGATCATTTATAGCAATTACTAATCAACGAGCTTACTAAATAAAATACTTTTATAATAGGAATGCTAATCTTTTTCTGCAGGGGTAGTGTTATATCATTCTCTAAAGTAAGATCTTACCCGTCTGAGTAAGCCCTGAATCTATAACAGGAATTACACCTGAACTGCAGGCAGGTAGTAATTTCACACAAGGGAGAAAACAGTGGAAAAACTATCTACTCTTTCAGCAATCCGGGGTTTGTCTTTATCTCTTCTGCTAATATTTCTTTATTCGGTTAACCTGCAATCTCAGGCTGTAAGTTACCAGGATAGCTGGGGTGCACAGGGTTTCACTATGGAGTCCTCAACTCCGGGCGGAATGCAGATAAATTATTCAATATCACAGTTCGATATGCAGGATGTCGATGTAAGAGGTACTATAATGAAATCGATACACCTGCCGGGAATATTCCTTCCGAATGATGAGGGGGCACCCGATCTGCCGGGTACATCAAGATTTATAGCCATTCCGCAGGGAGCACGTGCAAGTTTTAATATAACTTCATATCGTACAGAAGTGTTTACAAACGTAGAAATTGCACCTGCCTTCCGCATTCCGAAAGGAAATGAGGATGGTCCTTTGAATTACGAGAAGGATTCAAGAATTTATAATACCAATGATTATTATCCGGCTGAAACGGTACTGATTTCTGATCCTACAAAAATCAGAGGCGTTGACGTTGTTCAATTTGGAATCACACCTTTTCAATATAATCCTGTTACAAAAGAATTAATAGTTTACAGGGATATGAAAATTGATGTTACTTTCAACGGAGGCAACGGAAAATTCGGAGAGGACAGACTGCGTAACCGTTGGTTCGATCCTATACTTCAAAACACAATCATTAATTTTGATTTGCTCCCTGTTGTTGAATACAAATACAATTCGGAATCACGTACGGAAGATTTTGAATACATTATAATTTGTCCTGATGATCCTACATTTTTAGCCTGGGCAGATTCCATAAAGAATTTCAGAACAGCACAAGGTATTAGGACCGGTATAGTAACTACTGCACAAGCAGGCGGAAACAATTCAACCGCAATTGAAAATTATATTAATAATGCTTATAACAACTGGGATATTCCCCCCGTTGCTGTATTACTATTAGGTGATTACGGTACAACAGGAAACACAGTTCACAGTCCAACATGGAATAGCTACTGTGTATCTGATCATATTTATGCTGATGTTAACGGAAATTCGATGGCTGATATTATTACTGCCCGTATGACTGCACAAACACCAGCTCATTTACAAACTATGATAAATAAGTTTCTAAGTTACGAACGTACTCCACCGACAAATGCTAATTATTATAACAATCCAATTACTGCAATGGGCTGGCAGACAGAACGATGGTTCCAGATTTGTTCAGAATCTATTAATGGATTCTGGGAACATGAGTTAGGAAAGACACCTGTTAGAGAAAATGCAATCTATATTGGTACTCCGCCGTTTTCAACCTGGTCATCAAATCAGAATACCAGTATGGTGGTAAATTATTTCGGACCAAACGGATTGGGATATATACCTGCAACAGCCTCTCATTTAAATGATTGGGGTGGAAGCGCATCAAGACTTAATAATGATATTAACAGCGGTGCATTTATGATTCAGCACCGAGATCACGGCGGCGAAACCGGCTGGGGAGAACCAGCATACAGTAACTCCAATTTATCCGGATTAACAAATCAGGACCTCATCTTTGTTATGTCAATAAACTGTTTAACCGGAAAATATAACTGGAGCGGAGAATGTTTTGCCGAAGCATTTCACAGGCATCAATATGGAGCGCTTGGACTTATTGCCGCTTCAGAAGTTTCGTACTCATTTGTTAATGATGCGTATGTATGGGGTATGTATGATGGTATGTGGCCGGATTTTATGCCTGATTACGGTGTACCCGGACCTGACAGAATATTACCAGCATTTGGAAATGTAACCGGAAAGTATTTTCTGCAGTATTCAAACTGGCCTTATAACACAAGCAGTAAGGAAGTTACATATCATTTATTCCATCATCATGGCGATGCTTTCAGCACAGTATATACAGAAATGCCGCAGAATCTTACTGTAACACACGATCCGGTTATAATAAGCGGACAGCCACAGTTTATCGTAACTGCTGATATTCATTCACTAATTTCTCTTACATTTGAAGGTGAAATTATTGCGGTTGGGGAAGGCACAGGTTTGCCTGCAGCAATTAACATTCCTCTTCTTATTCCAGGCAGTAATGTAGATATTACTATTACTAAACAGAACTATTACAGATACACTTCAACAGTTCCTGTTGTACCAGCTACCGGACCATATGTGATAGCGGATTCTTGTATTGTTAACGATGCTTCAGGAAATAACAATGGAGTATTGGATTATGGAGAGACCCCGTTGTTATCCCTTAGAGCTAATAACGTCGGTGTTACCCAGGCAGAAAATGTAACACTGATTCTGCGCAGCAACGATGAGCATATCATAATTACAGATTCAACTGAATTCTATGGTACAATTCCTCCTGAAGGACAATTACTTATACTTAATGGTTACTCTGTTGAAGTTGATCCTCTTACTCCGGACGGACATAGCATTTCATTTGATGTTATTGGAACCGACGGACTAAACGAATGGTTAAGTTATTTCTCATTAAGTGTGCGCTCACCTTTATTGGCTTTGGGCGATTACTCTGTATCCGATATAGGCGGCAACAACAATAACGGACTTGACCCGGGTGAAACCGCAGACATAATAATTGAGATTAAAAATAATGGATCAGCGGGTGCACTGAATGTTATTGGTGAATTATTATCAGGTGATCCTTACATCACAATAAATTCAGGCAATCAGAATTACGGTAATATTGGTTCAGGTGAAAATGAAACTAAATCATTCAGTGTAACGGCAGATATTAATACTCCAACAGGTCATCAGGCTGTATTTAATTTTAATATCAATGCTGACATGGGTATAACTGCAAACGGATCTTTTTCACTTGTTGTTGGTCAAATACCTGCACTGATACTTTGTCTCGATCCAAATCATAATTCAAGTCCGGTAATAAAGGCTGCACTTGATTCCAATCTGATCGCAAATGATTTTGTTCAGACATTTCCTGCCGATCTTGGTTTATACCGTTCAATATTCCTGTGCCTCGGTATTTACAGTACAAATCACGTCCTGACAAATTCTGAAGGTCAGTTATTAGCCGATTATTTAAACAATGGCGGAAGACTCTATATGGAAGGCGGAGATACATGGTATTATAATTCGCCAACTCCGGTTCATGCTATGTTTAATATTAATCCAATTTCTGATGGAAGCGGTGATCTGGGCACATTACTTGGGCAACCAGGAACATTTACAGAGGGTATGAGTTTTTCATATTCCGGTGAGAACAATTGGATAGACCGAATATCTCATATTCCTCCAGCTCAAACTATTTTCATGAATCAATCACCAAGTTACGGCTGTGCAGTTGCTTATGATGCAGGTACGTATAAAACAATTGGTGCTTCATTTGAGTTCGGAGGTTTAAACAATGGAACTTCACCTTCAACCAAAAAAGAACTGATGGAAAAAATTATTGATTTCTTTGATTTAGTTGTTGTTCCAGTAGAACTGATTTCATTCAGTGCTGAAGTTCAGGACAATGTTATATCTCTGAAATGGGAGACTGCTACAGAGGTAAATAATTCCGGTTTTGACGTGGAAAGAAGTAATGACAATATATCATTCGTAAAACTCGGCTTTATTAAAGGCAATGGTACAACAACCGAAAAGCAGGAATATGTTTACTGCGATTCCGATGTGAATGGTAAAGGCAAATACTACTACAGGCTGAAACAGGTTGACTTCGATGGTACTGAATCTTACTCAGAGATTATAGAAGTTGATTACTCGCTTATACCAAGCGTATTCAGTTTGTCGCAAAATTATCCGAATCCCTTCAACCCATCTACAACAATTCAATTCGGATTGCCAAAAGAAGTTAAAGCAACTCTTAAGATTTTTGATGCACTGGGTTCAGAGGTGGCAACAATTATTAATGATATTCTCGAACCGGGATATTATGTGTATCAGTGGAATGCCTCAAACTACGCAAGCGGTGTTTATTTTTACCGCCTTACAGCAGGTAACTTTATAAGTACAAAAAAATTAATTCTGCTCAAATAGCTGGGTATAAAATTCTTTTTTTCAACCCCCGTAATCTTATATGCGGGGGTTTTTTATTTGCACTAATAATCTATGTTGATGTGAAGAATCAAATCGGTTTGAAAAAATTATGAATAATTCAAATAGAATTTATTCTAACGAGGTTTGCCGGCTTGACAAAATTAATATAGATTTAGCTGGAATTTAATTACAGGTTTGTATGAAAAAACTTTTTATAACTTTTCTGCTCTGCTTTTCTGCAGTATCATCGGCACAAATAAATACTGCAGAGCAAATTATAACACCGGGTGT
>JAWOIK010000151.1:0-8071 GCA_046484705.1 Ignavibacteriaceae bacterium
GAGGTGGTCTCACTAAAAAACGATCTGGTATATATTTTTGCCGGCGGAGAGTTACCGACAAAATTTCTTGAACAAATCGGAATAAAAATTACTAAAAAATTCGGCGACGCTATTTTAAAACATTGATTTATTTTAATGTATAATAAATTATTATTCTTTCTGCTGTTAATATTTTTAGTCCACACAGGTGAAGTCTTCACCCAAATATCGCCCGGTGAACTCACAAAAGCACATGCAGATCTTGAAGGTTTAAGTAATTGTACAAAATGTCATCAGCTTGGTGAGCAAGTACTTAATTCAAGGTGTCTGGATTGCCATTCGGAAATAAAAGAATTAATTAATTTAAACCGCGGCTATCATTCGAGCAGCGATGTAAAAGCCAAAGACTGCTGGAGCTGCCATAGCGAACATCACGGAAGAAATTTTCGAATTATTAATTTTAATCCGGATGACTTTAATCATGACAAAACCGGGTTCATTCTAACCGGCTCTCATAAAAACATTGACTGCTCAAAATGTCATAACCCGTCATTCATTTCCGATTCAAAACTTAAAAAGAAAAATAAAACATATCTTGGGCTGAGTGTTAAATGTCAAAGTTGTCATGATGATTTCCATCAGGGTACACTTGGTGATAATTGTGCCGGCTGTCATGATACGGATAAATTTAAACCATTGAAGAGTTTTGATCATAATAAAACTAATTTTCGATTAACAGGCAGTCATGAAAAAGTTGAATGTGTCAGTTGTCATGTTATGGAAAAGAAAAATGGAAAAGCTTTTCAAAGGTTTAAAGGGCTGAGTTTTGCAAATTGTTCCTCCTGCCATACTGATGTTCATAAGGGTGTCTTTGGTGCTGATTGTAAAAGTTGTCACTCAACAAGTGGATTCAGAATAATTAATCAATCTGCATTTAATCATTCACTTACAAAATTTCCACTTATAGGAAAACATAAGCTGGTAAAATGTAATGATTGTCATAAATCCGGAGTATCGATTAAACCTTCTTTTGCAAAATGTATAGATTGTCATGACGATTATCATAAAAGTGAATTCGTGGCGAACGGTGTTAACCGTGACTGCAAAGAATGCCATACTGAGAATGGATTTTCACCTTCAAATTTTTCTATTGAAGATCATAACAAATCAAACTTTAAATTAACTGGTAGTCATCTTGCAGTTCCATGTAAAAGTTGTCACGGTAAAAATGATATTTGGTATTTCAGGAATATCGGTATTAATTGCATTGACTGTCACAATAATGTGCACGGTTCAGAATTAACATCCGAATACATGCCGGAGAATAACTGTACGAATTGTCACATCACGGACGGCTGGAACACTATTCATTTCAAACATGATATAACGGCATTTGAATTGTTGGGAAAACATCTATCGGTTTCCTGTAAAAACTGCCATGTGATACATGATGAATCAGGGATATCAAGATACAGATTCTCTTCACTCAGGAGTGATTGCGAGGTTTGTCATAAAGATATTCATTATGGACAATTCATTGAAGATGAAAAAAATGATTGTGTAAAATGTCATACATTTGAAAACTGGACACCTGAAAAGTTTAATCATAACACAACAAGGTTTACTTTAGCGGGAGCTCACTCTAAACTTGAATGTTCGAAATGCCATAAACCTGTAACAGTAAACGGAAACACATATATTAAATTCAGATTGGAAGACTTTAAATGCGCAGCCTGTCATTCCTGATAGCATTTATATTTTTATTGTCGTCAAGTATCCTTGCCCAATCACCGCATGGTGAAAGTATAAGTTTAGATTGTTCAGTATGCCATGATGCTGCAAGCTGGAAGGTTGACGTCGAAAAAATTTCATTCGATCATTCAGAAACAGATTTTCCTATGACTGGAAGACATAAACAAGTAGATTGTCGTTCCTGTCATACCACTTTGGTATTTACAGATGTAAAAACCAATTGCATTTCATGTCATAAAGATATACATGTCGGTACAACAGGTGCTGAGTGTGCATCCTGTCATACACCGGATACCTGGATTGTAAAAGATATAAACAACCTGCACATGCAAAGCCGATTCCAGCTTTTGGGTGCCCACAAAACCGCAGATTGTCAGCAATGCCACTCTGGTTATGCAGAACTTAATTTTGAACCTTTAGGTATTAACTGTTTTGATTGTCATTCATCAGATTACTTTGCAACTCAAAATCCAAATCATATAAATGCTGGTTTTTCTACTGATTGTAATGATTGCCATTCAATTAATTCTGTTGATTGGAACGCAACAGATGTGATTCATGATTTTTTCCCATTGGTAGGCGGACATGCAATTGCAAACTGCTTTTCCTGCCATGAAGAAGGTGGAAATTTTGCAGGTTTATCGTCTGAATGTTTTACATGTCATGAAGAAGATTATAATGCTTCACAGAATCCTAATCATATACAAGCACAGTTTTCAACTGATTGCAGTCAATGCCATACCATCTTTGCCTTTGTTCCAGCTTCTTTCGATCATAACGTTACGGCATTTCCTTTAACAGGGCAGCATACAACGGCAAGCTGTCAGAGTTGTCATTCAGAGGGGTATTCAGGAACTTCTTCTGAATGCTATGCATGTCATCAGCAAGATTTTGAATCCGCTGGCGATCCGAATCATATTCTGGCACAGTTTCCAATTACCTGCCAGGATTGTCATACAACATCAGGATGGGAACCGGCAACATTTGATCATAATATTACAGCATTTCCTTTAACCGGTGCGCATTTAGCCGCAGATTGTTCGTCCTGTCATGAAGCCGGGTTTACAGGTACACCATCTGATTGCGTAAGCTGTCATCTTAATGATTATAATTCAACAACAAATCCCAATCATAGCGCGGCAGGTTTTCCAACAGCCTGTAATGATTGTCATACAACCTCAGCCTGGGTTCCTGCTGATTTTGATCATGCATTAACTTCATTTCCATTGACCGGCGCACACACAACAGTTAATTGTATATCCTGTCATGAATCAGGTTATTCCGGTACACCAACGGATTGTGTAAGCTGTCATCTGAATAACTATAATTCAACAACGAACCCTAATCATACGGCAGCAGGATTTCCAACTACTTGCATTGACTGTCATAGTACTACAGCATGGGAACCTGCACAGTTCGATCATGATGGACAATATTTTCCTATTTACTCCGGCAGACATAAAGATGAATGGAACACCTGCAGTGATTGCCATACTATTCAAAATAACTTTTCTGTTTTTAGCTGCATTGACTGTCATGAACATAACAGGACGGACATGGATGATAAGCATTCAGGAGTGAACGGTTATATTTATGAAAGCACTGCCTGTTTATCATGTCACCCTAATGGTGAGGACCAGGGAGCTTTTAATCACAGCAACACAGAGTTTATTCTTGACGGGGCACATAATTTAGTTGAATGCTCTCAGTGTCATCAATCGGGTTATGCCGGAACATCAACAGAGTGTTACGATTGTCATATCTCCAATTACAATAGTTCAATAAATCCTGATCACAATGTTCTTAGTTTACCAACAGATTGCAGCGGATGTCATTCAACTAATCCTGGCTGGTCGCCTGCATCATTCCCTGTTCATAACCAGTTTTACATTCTTACCGGAAGGCACTTAGAGATAGCGAACGACTGTGCGACCTGTCATGATGGTAATTATGTTAATACGGTTAATCAGTGCTTTGATTGTCATCAATCTGCATACAGCTCGACACAGAATCCGAATCATGCGGCAGCAGGAATTTCGCAGGTCTGTTCAGATTGTCACGGAACATCGGCATGGATTCCATCTAACTTTGATCATTCATTAACAGGATTCAGTTTAACCGGTCAGCATTCAACACTGGAATGTTCATCCTGTCATGAAGGATCTACAGCAGGACTTACTAACGAGTGTTATCCTTGTCATCAGGATCAATATTCATCTGCTCCTGATCATTTATCTCAAAATTTTCCAACGAATTGTGAACTCTGTCATAACTCAACAGCCTGGAACCAGGTTTCTTTCGATCATCAGTTAACCGGTTTTCCTCTGATAGGCGCACACTCGGATGCACAATGCTCGCAATGTCATGAATCTGGTTATACAGGCACTTCAAATATTTGTGTTGATTGTCATCAGAGCCAGTATCAGCAGAGTTCAAATCCAAATCATGTTTCATTAGCCTTATCAATGGATTGCCAATCCTGCCATACAACAAATCCGGGTTGGGAGCCCGCATCTTTTCCAGATCATAACAATTATTATCAGTTACTCGGGGCACATTTAAATGTTGCAAGTAATTGTATAAGCTGCCACAATGGGAATTATAACAATACTCCTAATACCTGTATTGGCTGTCATCAGGAAAACTATAACTTAACTACTGATCCGCCGCATGCACAGTTTGCATTTTCATTTGACTGCCTTGATTGTCACAGCATGAATGGTTGGAGCAATGCAACATTTAATCATTCTTTTTATCCGCTATCAGGAGATCACCGCTTCTTTAATTGCAGTCAGTGTCATTCGCAATCAAATTACCAGCCGGATTGTTTAAGCTGCCATTTGGAGGATTTTCTTGATGAGCATAATCCGGGTGATCCGACAGACTGCTGGAATTGTCATAACACAGATGATTGGGACATTGACGGTCCTATCCAGCCGAAAAAAGACAGGGGGGTTAGAATGTTATGATAAATAAAATTCTGTTCCTCGCATTACTAATTTGTGTAAATACTTTACCTCAACTATTTCATAAGACAGAATTGAGACAGGGCAAGGTTACATTTATTTCTTCTCAGAATGTATATGTTAAATTTGAAAGCACTGCCGGAATAGAAACAGGTGATACATTGTACATTAAATCAGGTTCAGAATTCATACCTGCATTAATTATAAAATTCATATCATCATCATCATCTGCATCAGAAAAAATTTTAGAAAAAGAATTTAGTATAGATGATGTGGTTTATGCTTATGCAAGAATTTACTCAACGGATGAAGAAGAAACAGGTGAAACAGAATCTAAACCTCAAAAGATAGTTGATCCGCTACTTGAAAACACTGATACACCTAAAACCGGATACATTCGCTCATCGGGCATAAAAGATCGATCAACAAAAATTAATGGCAGATTATCAACTCAATCGTATTCAAATTTTGCAAACTATAACGATAGAGGAAATTATCAGCGATGGCGTCATTCATTAAGATTTTCCGCTGATCACATTGAAGGCACCGGGCTTTCAGTATCAGCATATTCCATATTTGCATACAAAGCAAATGAATGGAGCACGGTCAGCTCAAATCTTAGTAATGCAATTAAAGTGTATGATTTATCAGCAGGCTACCGGTTTAACGAAACAACAAGAATCTGGCTAGGAAGGTATTTGAACAGACGAATATCAAATATCAGTACTGTTGACGGGCTTCAGTTTGAAACCGAATTTTCTTCTTTTGCCTTAGGATTAGTTGCGGGTTCAAGACCAGACTTTTCGGATTTCGGGTATAATTTTAAATTGTTTGAATATGGTGCTTATCTAAGCAAGTCAGATTCTATAGCCAGCGGTAAAATGGAAAACACTATATCAGTGTTCGAACAGACTAATGACTTTAAGACAGACAGAAGATTTGTATATCTGCAGCACACAAATAATGCTATTGAAAATACTTCGTTATTCGTTTCTTCTGAAATTGATCTTTACAAAAAAATACTTGATAAAGAGGAAAACGCACCGGTCCTAACCAGTTTATTTGTTTCAGCACGTTATGCACCGATAAAAGAATTATCTTTTTCTCTATCATATGATGCAAGAAAAAATGTTATCTACTACGAAACATTTAAAAGCTTTATTGACAGCGTTTACGAAAATGAAACAAGGCAGGGATTCAGATTCAGAACTAATATCAGACCATTCAGAAATTTTTCAGTGGGACTTAACTACGGATATAGATACAGGAAATCCGATCTGAAACCTAATTCAAATTACGGCGGGTATGTTAACTATGCTTCAATTCCGTATACCGGAATTTCTTCAACAGTTTCATTCAACAGACTTAACAGCAGTTACATTGAAGGCAATATTTATAACCTGCTTTTATCAAGAACAATTGATGTTATATCAATTGATATTTCCGCAGGGTTCCGGTTGACTGAATACAAACTTCTTCCCAACCGCGGTAATTACAACGAAAAAAGTTTATTGTTTGATCTATCTACGCGATTATTGAACCCGGTTTATCTTTCTCTTGGATATGAAGGAATTTTCCAGAAAACGAGAACTTCAGGAAGAATTCTTTTAGATGTTTCACTCAGGTTTTAGTAAATTCATTTCAATCTTTACAGGATTGAAGAATATCTCTATCTTTACACACACAATAAATTAATATCAATGTTTGAATATACAGGTGCGTTACATATTCATTCTGTTTTTTCAGATGGTTCCGGTGAAGTGCCGGATATAGCAAAATTTGCCGATGAAGTTGGTCTGGATTTTATAATCCTAACAGATCACAACACGGTACGTGCCCTAACAGAGGGTTATGAAAAGTGGTATGGAAATACTTTGTTTTTAGTCGGTTGCGAAATAAATGATAAAGAGAATAAAAATCATTACCTGGCTTTTGGAATTGATGAAGCTTTTTCAACAAGACTGCCAGCTAAAGATTATGTAAAAAAAGTTAAAGATGCCGGTGGAGTTGGTTTCCTTGCGCATCCGCATGAAAAACGAACGCATATGAAAGAACATCCGCCCTTTCCTTGGACAGATTGGAAAATAAAAGATTTTGACGGACTAGAAATCTGGAACCATATGTCCGAATGGATGGAAAATCTTACTGAAGAAAATAAATACAGGTCTTTTCTTCATCCGCTGAGAACAATTGAAGCGCCTCCTAAAGAAACACTTGAAGTATGGGATAAATTAAACCAGGAAAGAAAAGTTACAGCAATCGGGGGAGTGGATGCACATGCTCATAAATATAACCTGCTTGGATTTATGGAAGTTGAAATATTTCCTTATAAAGTTTTATTTAAATCTATCAGAACTCACGTGCTTGTAGATGAAGAAATTATAAAAGGTGATTCAGTCGAACATATTAATAAAGCTAAATGGCTTATCTATAATGCAATGAAGGACGGAAGATCATTTATTGCAAATGATTATCATGGTAATTCTAAAGGTTTCCGCTTCTTTGCAGAAAAGGGAAAAAAGATTTTTAAAATGGGAGATAGCTTCACGGCAAAAGGAAATATTGTGCTTAAAGTTTTATTACCGGGATTGGAAGGTTCGATAAGACTGATAAGAAATGGCAGGATCACAGAAATTATTGAAGGAATGACAGCAGAATTTATTGTAAACGAAAAAGGTGCGTACAGGGTTGAAGTATTCAGAAATAATTCTGCGTGGATCTATTCTAATCATATAAGAATTGGACTGTAGCACATTTTTTAAAAAGAGATTCAATCAACCAGCGTACAGACAGGTGGGTCATACAATCAATCAATCATCAAATCACCCAATCTTTCATCATTTCTACTATAGATATTTCTACTTATTTTAACGCAAACAAAAAACGATTGATATTGTATTTGCGCCCGTAGTTCAATTGGACAGAATGTTGGATTCCGGTTCCAAAGGTTGCAGGTTCGAGTCCTGCCGGGCGTACGATTAATTAGGAATTAAGAATTAGGAATCTGTCTGTTGACAGGCATGACAGGAATTAAAAATTTTCCAATGAATATGTACTCACCGATTATTTCAATAACTGTTTAATAAAAGCAAACAAAAAATGAAATTTGACTTAAAAGAAATTGATAAAAGAATTGCTTCATTTATGCAGAAGTGGGGGGTTATTGCTCTTCGAATTTCGCTTGGAATAATATTTATCTGGTTTGGAATTCTTAAAACAATGGGTATGTCACCCGCAGAACCGTTGGTTAAAGCTACAGTGGGTTGGCTGCCATTCTTCAGCACAGACGGATGGGTTGTAGTAATCGGCTGGTGGGAATTCTTTATCGGGATTTCATTCCTTTTTCAGACATCTATTCGTATTGCAATTGCACT
>JAWOIK010000221.1:0-3850 GCA_046484705.1 Ignavibacteriaceae bacterium
TTCCCAGGCAAGCTCTAAAAATATTCGGTGCTGCGGATCCATAAGTGCTGCTTCTCGCGGATTGAATCCGAAAAATTCTGCGTCAAATTTATCAGCATCTTCTAACACTCCTCTTGCCTTTACAAATTTCAATTCGCTTTCTGAATTTGTCTGTGCTGAGTATTCAAGTTCGTCATCTGAGAAAAATGAAATTCCCTCAATTCCGTTTATCAGGTTTTCCCAGAAAATATTTTTATTTTTTGCTTTTGGATATCTTCCTGATATTCCTATAACTGCAACATCCGAATTTATTATGGTGGACTTTTCAGATTGCTCTTTTATTGGTTCATTAATTACCTTTCTATCTTTGTTACCAATAAATTCCGATAAACTTGAAAGTGTTGAGTATTGAAAAAGATCAACAATTGATAGGTTGATTCCGAATTCATTGTTAATCCTGATTTGCATTCTTCCCATGAGTAGTGAATCACCGCCAAGGTCGAAGAAGTTTTCATTTGGATTTATATCACTAACTCCTGATAATTCATTCCAGATCCTTCGTAACCTTTCTCCGGTTTCGTTTAAAACAATATTTGTTTCGGATTCTGATTTCCTGTATTTAACATCGGGGCTCGGCAATGACTTTCTGTCAATTTTACCGCTGGGAGTTAGTGGTAATCTATCTAAGGTTATAAAATAATTTGGTATCAGATATTCAGGTAGTCGGTTCTTTAGATAACTTTTAAGATCTGATGAATTGAAATCTTTGCGGGATGGGACAATATATCCAACCAGAAGTTTCCGTCCTGTATCAGTTTCTTTTAATGCAACCGCGTTCTCTTTAATTCCGGGGTAATTTGCTACTGTGTTCTCGATTTCACCCGGTTCAATTCTGAAGCCCTTGATCTTTATCTGCTCATCATTTCTTCCCAGAAATTCAATCTCTCCTTCAGAATTTATTAAACCAAGATCTCCGGTTTTATAATATACTCTTGGTTCATTATCAGGATGTCTTAAAAATATAAATTTTTCTTTTGTTAGCTTATCGTTGTTGTGATACCCAGATGCGACGCATTGCCCTCCAAGATAAATTTCACCAGTTTCGCCTTGTCGAACAGAATTGAGTCTCTCATCAAGCAGAAGTGCAACTGATTTACTAATAGGTTTTCCTATCGGTGGGAGCTTGGGCCATAAATCAGGATTTCCCTTCATTACATATGAAGTTGCAACATGCGTTTCAGATGGTCCGTATTGATTATGTAGTTCTGCACTTTTAAGTCTTTTAAAAAAGTCAGCTATTTGAGGTGTAATTTTTAATTGTTCACCTGCTGTTATGACATGTTTAACCCGGGACTCCGATAAATTCTCGTATTGCGAAGCCTCTGCTAATTGCTGTAATGCAATGAATGGTACAAAAATTCTTTCGATCTCAGTTTCAACAATCAGTTTCAATGCATTGACCGGATCTCTTCTGATCTCCTCATCTACTAAAACTAATGTGCCTGAGCTGGTTAACGTGGAAAAGATTTCCTGGAAAGAAACATCAAAACTAATTGGCGCAAATTGTAAGGTCTTCCAGATTCCAGGAGTGGATTTTGCATTTTGCCAATTTATTAAGTTACATATCGCCCTATGTGGCATTTTAACGCCTTTAGGCAGACCGGTAGAACCCGAAGTATAGATAACATAGATAAGATTATCAGAATGCAGGGCAACTTTCGGATTAGCGGTAATTTTTCTGCTGTATTCGAACTCATTCAAATAAATATCTTTTGCTTTCTTTAGCGAAAGTTTTTTAGCACTTTCTCTTTGCGTGATAATTAAACGTGTATCAGTGTCATCCAGAATAAAGGCAAGTCTTTCCTGTGGGTAATGTAAATCTAACGGTAAACATACCCCGCCGGATTTAAGAACTCCCAGAATACCAATAAGCAAATCAATTGATCGTTCCAGGCAGATTCCAATCAGCATATCAGGTTTTGCACCCAAAGAAATTAAATGTTGTGCTAATTGATTAGCTTTTTGATTCAACTCATTGTAGGAAATTTTTTCAGCACCAAATTCAATAGCAATTGCATCCGGGGTTTTATCAACCTGCTCTTCAAAAAAATGATGAATACATTTAAAATTGAAGTTCATAATTTGTTCTTAATTCTATAAAAGTTTTTGAGGTAATAGTTCTCATCACTATCAGTTATTTTAAATTAATTGTTTACTGTATTATTCTGCATTCTCTTAACTGTTCTTCCGTATACTGCAGATAATTACGTCAGAATCTTTTTTCCCTATCTGATATCAACTACAAAACTTTAAACAATCCGTAACGGATGGGTTGGTTGACCTAACAGGATTTTGAGGAAAAATAAATAATTATTTCCCCGAAAGATTGTGAAAAATAGTTAATCATAATATAAAAATCATGTCAAGATTCATACCGATTCTACACATGTACTCTATTTACATTTGTTATTGAACTGTTACATTTTGTTTAGAATTTGGCAATTCTGTTTGCAAATTTTCAGTTTTGAGAAAATTCATTTTACAAAGCGTTAAGTTTTGTTATCCTGGTGAAATATTCATATAAATTATTAAATTAATAGTGTATTTTTTATCATCTGCTAAAGTATTAAATGTAAATCTTCAGTAAATGTACTCAATACCTGAACTTAATGAAATAAAAATATATTATTTAAATCTTAAAGCTGTTTCACGCGGAATATTTGGTCTTCAGGATAATCTGATTCCACAGGAAGTTAAAATAGCTGGTAAATTTAAATTTGAAGAGGACAGATCGAGATATATTATCGCCCGTTCTTGCTTAAGAGAAATACTCGGTGATTTTTTATCTATCGAACCCATCCATATAGAAATTTCTCTGAATAAATTTGGTAAACCAACTCTTCTTTCGGAAAATTTTGAAAGTATAAAGTTCAATTTATCACATTCCGGTGAGCTTATAGTTTATGCCTTTAACCTTTTCGATGAAGTCGGAATCGATATTGAGATAATGAATGAACATTTTGATTATCTGAAGATTGCTGAAAATTATTTTTCTTCAGATGAATTCATTTACCTGAATAGCTCTAATGACCGGTTTGAAATTACTGATAGATTTTTTAGAATATGGACAAGAAAAGAAGCTCTGTTAAAGGCCGTCGGTACCGGATTCCTCCCCGATCTCAGAAAAATTGATGTTCTTCAGGATGAAATTAAATTAAACTTTTCTCCGGATGAGTTACCTGAATATCAAACAGGAAATTTTAATGTATTTGATTTGTCTATCCATAACTATTATAAATCTGCAATTGCCTGTTCGGGTGAAAAAAAGAGAATCTCGATAAAGCAAATCAATTTCTGATCTTTCTGATTAACCCTTGGTTTAAACTGTGGGTTATCGATACAAACCCTCATTTACAATTTATTTACCAAAGGCAGATGGTTTTTATTCAGGCAAGGTACTGGCAGTCAACTTGAGTAAATACAGTGATAATTATTAAATTGTTTTTGACCTATTACAATATTTTGTATTTAAGTCCTGAAGGATTTCTGTCTTTTACTGAATTTGCCGTATTCATAAATATGCGGTTCCGTCTTTATTACTTCTTTTACCTTTAATTTTTTATGTAACTATTACCAGAATTACAATATTACTTCCTGTCTCACTCTGATTGTGTCAAAATAGTAATGATTCAACGTGGTACATAAATTGTGATATTATCCCAGCATAAAATGAATTATATTATCCTGAATTAAAATTGATCTTATATTTAACTGAAATTTGAATATTATGAAAATCTTACTCTTACTCTTACTCTTAATCTCTTCACTTCAGGCTCAAAACGTGTGGTATGTGGATAGAGATGCTACTGGT
>JAWOIK010000224.1:0-30925 GCA_046484705.1 Ignavibacteriaceae bacterium
GGAGGGGTCTGGGTCACCGGCAATCCCAAGATGCTGGATGCCTCGTCTGAGCACCGGTAAGCTAGCACCTGTTTCAGCGGTCCCTGGCGTGCGGGCAGCGATGGCCGTTCGCAGCCTTAAACAAATAAGGACTAAAACCGGTCAATATGGCTTAACACAGGTTGGTAATATTCAGGATTTATATCTTGCTAAAATATTCATTAACAGGAACGAAACGAACAAGGCTATCCAACTCTTAAGCAGGGTAGTTAGCACATCAACTTCTATTTCTGATTATAATACACAAATTGAAGCCGGCTACCTGCTTGCACAGATTTATGTTTCAGCAAAAAATGATGACGAAGCATTGAAGCATTTCAATCAAACAATAAATCTTATTGAAGAGTTATCCCGTCCGCTTTTCGGAAATCCCGAAATACAAATTTTTCATTTTTCATCTTACCATGAAATTTTTGCTTCCTTTGCAGAATATTTATACGATACCGGGAAAGAAGAAGAGGCTTTTGAGATAATAGAAAGATCAAGATCCAGAAACACACTGCAGAACCTGAATAATATAAAAATCACGTCTGCAATTGATGATGAAGAGTTACTGTACAGGTTGTATGATCTCGACTGGATGATTAGAAACGGCTTTTATGATCAAAGTGAACTTACAGGAATTCAGAAAGAATATGATAACTTAAAAACCAAAATCATATCTGCCGATCCTTCTATTTCAAAATATATTAATAATGTATTCGGGGAATCATATAAAAATATTATCGGAAAGTTATCGAAAGAAGAAAATATAGTAACACTGAGTGTTGGAATTCATTCAACACAGGTATTCCTGATATCAAAGGACAAATTTATTAGTAAAAAAATCCCGCTGGGTAAAGAAGAAATAAAAATTATGCTGTCTGAAATAGCCCCGATATTTTCAGACGATACTAATAGCGATGGATTATATTATAACCAGGATTTATTCGCATTCAATGCGCAGGCATCTTTCAGGTTGTTCATGGAACTTTTTGAACCGGTAATAAAAGAAATTCCTGAAGGTGAAAATATTGTTTTCAACCTTCCCTATGAACTTGCACTTCTCCCCGCTGAATTTCTTGTTACTGAAACAGATGAAAGCGGAAGCCCGTATTATTATAATGATAAAAAATTTCTCATTGACAAATATCCGGTTACATACACACCGTCTGTTTCAGTTTATCTGTTTCAAAAGGAAAAACAAAACTCGGATAATAAAACAATTCTACTGGTTGGTGATCCGCAAATAGATAACAGTGATTTTTCATTAAGTTACAGGGGCGGACTTCTTGAAGATGACTCGTTCAATTCGAGAAACATAGTCTTATTCCCATTGCAATATTCAAGAGATGAAATAGAAAATGTAAATACCCTCATCGATAACGGTTATGTGCTTACTTCTGGCAATGCTACAGAAGATAATTTTAAACAGAACGCATCGCTGAGTAAAATTATACATCTTTCAACACATTCGTTTTTGTATAAAGATCAGCCGCTTATAATGTTTTCACAAGATGGAGATTCTCAGGAAGATGGTTATCTTGAATCAAGCGAAATACTCCAGCTTGAATTGCAGAGCGACCTTGTTGTTTTAAGCTCCTGCAAATCCGGTTTGGGAAAAATTGATGAGGCTGAAGGTATTATTGGAATGCAGAAATCCTTTTTTGAAGCCGGGGCAAAAAGTATTATAGTTTCGTTATGGGATGTTAACGATAAATATACTTCATATTTTATGAAGAGTTTTTACAGTTATCTTTCAGATGGTGATGATAAAAATGTTGCACTTCGAAAAGCCAAATTATACTTCAAAGATAATTATTCAGCCAATCCCTACTACTGGGCAGCTTTTGTTCTTTCCGGTGACCCTTATGGTGTTGAATTGCAAAAATCATCAGGGAGCAGTTTCCTGAGGACAATTTTAATTTTAGGACTCTTAACAGCAGTCGTATCAATTTTTCTTTTCAGAAAAAGAAAAGTCGCTTAGCATTATCATACCGAATCATTTAATATATTTGTGCATTCGATATTAAATTTAATTTTCTAATGATAAGAATATTTATATTAATTTTATTTCATTCATCAGTACTACATGCCCAGTCAAACATTGATTATCAGCGAGTAATTAGCTTAATTACTAAAGAATCTTTAATGAAAAAGGTTGATGTGCTTGCCTCACCGGAATTTGCGGGAAGACTTTCAGGAAGCGAAGGTTATAACAAAGCATCTAAGTATGTTAAAAATCATTTCATTAATCTGGGATTAAAACCTGCCTTCAGTGATGATTATTATCAAAAACTTTTTGTTGAGTATAATGAAATAAATCAGCCTGTAAAATTTTGTCTTATAAAGGATGGTAATGTTGTAGATTACCAACTTGGTTCTGATTATGCATTCAGAGGTTTCACAGGCTCGGGTGATTTTACTGCACCTGCCGTATTTTGTGGTTATGGTATTTCTACCGAATCTTATAATGATTATGAGAATGTTGATGTAAAAGGAAAAATTGCTATTGTCTTTAAACAAAATCCGACCTGGAAACCGGATGGTATAGAATGGGGGAATGGTTATCCCAGAGAAAAAGCAAAAACTGCTTTTGATAACGGGGCAATTGGATTAATGATGGTATCCAAACCACTTGATAATTTTCCTCAGCCGGTAATTGGCAGTATAATGGACGGAGCTGGTGATCATTTAGCAGATTTTCCTCAACTCCAGATCAGTCAGAATGCGGCGAACGATTTTTTATCAGGTACAGGATATTCAATTAAAGAATTACAAAAGAAAATTGATGAAACACAAAAACCGTATTCACTTCATCTTTCATCCTCTGCTTTAATATCAGTCAATACAGATTATTATAAAGAAAAAGAAACACAAAATATTGCTGTAATTCTTGAAGGTAATGATGAGATTCTGAAAAACGAATATGTTGTTGTGGGAGCACATCTTGACCATGTTGGTTCACAGGGTGGTGAGGTTTATTATCCGGGTGCAAATGACAATGCTTCCGGATCTGCCGGTGTGATGCAGATTGCTGAAGCAATTGTTAAGAGTGGAGTAAAACCAGACAGATCTATAATCTTTACATTATTTGCCAGCGAAGAGCAAGGACTATTCGGATCAGATTTTTTTTCAAAAAATCCACCGGTTAACTTGAATAAGATTACAGCTATGATTAACATGGATTGTATTGGCTCGGGTGACAGCATTCAGATCGGAAATGGAAAAAGTGTTCCCGGGTTATGGAATACATTTAGGGATGTAGACTCTGCAAATAAAAATCTTATGATTGAAAGAACCTGGTCCGGTGGAGGTGCAGACGCAACACCCTTTCATAACTCAGGTATTCCTTCAGTATATGTTGTTTCACATTACAGTTATGAATATTTGCACCAGCCTGGTGATAAACCGGAGACACTGAATGCGGAGTTATTTGAGAATATTGTGAAATTAACCGCTCAATCTCTTTTAATAATTACTGATAAAGAATATAAAGTTGAGAAATTAGTTGAATAACGAATTATAATTAATGCCCTGATCAATTAAAAAGGAAGGATAAAATATGCCTATTGCACAAAACAAAATTGTTACATTTAATTATACATTGAAGGATGATACTGGTAATATTCTTGATTCAACAGCAGGATCAACACCATTTTCATTTTTAAGCGGTAAAGGACAAATTCTACCCAAACTTGAAGATGCAATGAATGGAATGCTGGTTGGAAGCAGGAAGAATGTTAAAATATCCGCGCCCGATGCGTATGGAAATTATAATGAAGAAGCTGTTCAACAGGTTGATCGTACTAATTTTCCTGAAAATGCGGACCTTCAGCCGGGAATGCAGTTTGTTGCTAATTCTCCGGAAGGAAATCAAATGCCTTTTATAATTTCTGAAGTGCACGAGAATAATGTAAAGATAGATTTTAATCACCCGCTTGCCGGTAAAAATCTTGAGTTTGATGTGGAACTGGTTGACATCAGAGATGCCACCACTGAAGAACTTGCACACGGTCATGCACATGGGCATGGCGGGCATAACCATTAATTAATTTATTCAGGTAACCGGAGATTTATATTCTCCGGTTACTAAAAACTTCCATCTTACCTGTCACTTTCTTTCTTCATTCATCACTTCTTCTATAGACATAAAATAATTTTTTAAATAATAAAATTGAAAGAAATGACATGAGACGGAGTATTGAATTAATACTTAAACACGGAATTAAGCTATCCATAATTTTCAGCCTTACAATAGCGGCACAAGACTGGCAACTGCAAAACTCTAATACAACAAACCAGTTAAAAGGCATTCATATGATAAGTCAGACAACAGGCTGGGCATGCGGTGATGCCGGTACATTGCTTTATACAGATAATGCCGGTCAGTCCTGGAACAATGTTATAATAACAGGAGCCGACCTTCATCAGCTTGTATTTAAAAATGAACTCACAGGAGTGGTTGTTGGTGATAACGGATCTGTGTTCGTAACAACAAATGGTGGTTTAAACTGGAATGCCAGGAGCAGCAATACATCTGCACAGTTAAGAAGTGTTGACTACGCAGGAGGCTCTGTTTTTTATGCTGCAGGCAGAGATGGTGCAGTAATAAAATCAAACGATGATGGTAATACATGGACCCCACTTGCAAGCGGAACAACAGAAAGGCTTTTATGCATTTCCGCAATTGGAGATTTTGTCTGGATCGGGGGAAGAAACGGTGTTCTGATTTATTCTGTTAACGGTGGTTCTACCTTTTCGCCAATGGCAAATCCGGCAACTGATGATATTAATGATATACAATTTGTAAATACATCAACGGGGTTTGCCGCCGGAAGTAACTCATTTTTTATGTACACGAGCGATGGCGGAGTAAACTGGACTTCACGATCCTCCGGAATTCTTGCTGGTTTGAACGGATTACATTTTATGGGCGAACAAAAAGGCTGGACGGTTGGCGGCAATGGTACAATTTATTCAACCACAAATGCCGGAATAACCTGGACATTGCTTCAGTCAGGTACAAACGAAGATTTAAACTCCATACATTCTTTTGACAGTGAGAATTTCTGGGCTGTTGGTAATTCAGGAATAATAACTACAAACTACACTCCCGCTACTTCGGTTGAAAGAATTAAAACTTCCTCACCAAATTCGTTTATAATCGAACAGAACTATCCGAATCCCTTTAATCCTTCAACAAAAATCAGATTCGGAATTTCAGATGAATCAAACATTTTGCTTGAAGTATATAATATAACGGGTCAAAAAATTGCGGAACTGGTTAATCAGCGGTTGTCACCAGGATTTTACAATGTAAATTTTGACGCTTCAGGACTTTCAAGCGGGATATATATTTATTCAATAAAGGGATCAGATTTTTCGGTTACAAGGAAAATGACTTTATTAAGATAAATTCCTTTTATTAGAAATTGGAATTCCTACTTATATGATCCTGCTTTTATTCTCTGTGAAATGGAAGCAGGATTCTTTCTGTAGTTCAAATATTTTTCTTTTTTAATCTTATCTTTTATAATTCAACTTTTGTTAATTTATTGTAAAAACGGATAAAAATCTACTATCCGAGTATACTTAACCTTGTTTATCATATCTAATCGTTATAATTTTAGAAAGCATTTCCATTAATCATTTAAAGGAGAAAATTATGAAAAGATCATTTATTCTGTTATTCGCGGTTTTCTTTTTAGGTTTTGCAGCATTGGTAACTGCTCAAAGTACACAGAGTGGAAGCTGGTCCATCACTCCGGCAACTCCCGGTTACTCACTTGATAAAAGCTCAGGTGAAAGAACAATGACGATTGATGTTGATTTTAACAGACCGTTTGACACAAAACCGAACATAGTTCTTTCAGTAACGCAGTTTGATGCAGATAAAGAAGTTAATTTCAGAGTTAATGTTGAAGCAATGTCGGTTTCACGAGATGGATTTACAATTAAAATCCGTACCTGGGCAGATTCGAAGATTTACAGCCTAAGTGGTTTCTGGCTTGCTCACACAGATTAGTAATAAAACATATTATCAAAAAGCCGTTACAGTGTAAATGTGACGGCTTTTTTATTTTAAAACTCTCCAAATATAAATTTTTCTCTTTGAACTATCGACATTTATAAATAATTTTCATTTGAAAATATTTTTGGGATCATTTTATTTAGATAAATGTAACGATGAAAAATATTCTATATCTCATTATAATTCTTCTGTTTACTAGATGTGAAACAAATCCGCCCTCAACTCCTGAGGACGTTCATAAGGACTTTGGCAAATTGTTTATAAACTCAAACGTAACAGGAGCCAGAATTTTTTTGAATGATGTAAATACCGGTAAATTTTCTCCCGATACAATATCTGCCGAAGTTGGTTCACATATTGTAAAGTTAGAATTGGATGGATTTGCAACAACCAGCCAACCTGTTGATGTTTTTAAAGATTCAACAGTAACAGTTACTTTTACATTACAGGAAATTGTAAACAAATTAGTTTTATTGGAAGATTTTGCAAATGTAAGTTGTGTCCCTTGTGTAAATAATAATAAAATCGTAAAGCAGTTGGTTGAAGAATCGTATGGAACTTCAAAACTTGTCGCAATTAAATATCCAATAAACTTTCCTAAACCAGATGATCCATTTTACATAGCCAATAAACCGGATAGTGATGCTAGGCGACAGTTCTACGGTCCAATAAACATTGCGCCAACTACATTTACTGATGGTGCATACACACTTTCAGGCGATTCAATCAGCATTAAAGAAAAGATAGATGCACAATTACTTAAACCGGCACAATTTAAAATTGAAGTAGCAGACAGCATCGCCGGAAATGTATATATGATCAAAGTAAAGGTAACACTAATTGATCAGGCGAATATTGATTTTACAAACCTGATATTACATACCGTTGTTACTGAAACCGAAATAGAATTTGCAACTCCACCCGGTTCCAACGGTGAAACAAAATTTTATGATGTTATGCGGGCAATGCTGCCATCAAACCAGGGTGAGTCACTGGATTTACTTCAACAGAATGCGGAAATGAACTTTGAATTGCAAACCACGATAAGTACCGGCTGGAACCAGGTTCATCTCAATACGGTTGTGTTCATTCAGAATAAACAAACAAAGGAAGTTTACCAGGCAAATTCAACTTTTTGATAGTTATTAAATATTTTCATTAAAAATAACAGGAGATATATGATGAAAAAAGTTATACTTTTCATTCTGCTCTGTGGATTCGTTTTTCAGTCTCAGGGGTATGACAGGAAATCGCTGGTTGAAAGATTTACCAACACATCCTGTGGTCCCTGTGCTACACTTAATAATGCGTGGTATAATGCAGCAACCCACTCATTAGTTAGTAACGAAACAATTTCACATATTGTATATAATGTAAATTGGCCAGGACCAACCGATCCCATGTACCTTCTTAATCCTACCGATAATATGACAAGAAGAACTTACTATAGTGTTTCCTGGGTTCCATGGCCAGTAGTAAACGGTGTTTATTTTGACTATCAGAGTTTAGGACAGTCAGATTTTACTAATGCTGTGAATACAGGCAATTCACAATTTTCACCTTTTATGCTTGAGTTGGTTCAGAATGCATTATCAGATAATCTCATAAAATTTACTCTTACAATTCATCGTGATCCTACAGATGTTACCGTTTTTGCAAATACTAAATTAAGGGTCGCGCTTACTGAAAAAACCGTTTCATTTCCGTCTCCACCGGGCAGTAATGGTGAATCGGAATTCTTTAGTGTAACTAGAAAAATGATTCCTGATGCTGCCGGTTTAGAATTTACTATCCCGGATCCCGGGCAATCAACAGAAGTTATACTTGAATATGTTCCCACTGCTGCATTCCTGCAGGCAGTTAATATGGATAGTTTAAGAGTTGTAGCATTTATTCAGAACGACAATTCAAAATATGTTTATCAGTCAGAAATGTTTGAACTGCTGCCTAACTTTGTTGCATTGATTCATCAGGCAAGCAGCGATGTTATTTCAGACAATAACACCCAGGTAGAGTTTGATGCTGTTATTCAGAACATCGGAATTATGGATGATGTTTATGACATAAATATTAATGCTATGGTTCCTGCCGGATGGACCGGCGAATACACAACTGTTAACGGAACATTCCCTTTTACACAAGGTGATGCTGTTGCAGTACAGTCCGGTGACTCCACCTTAATTACTGTTACACTTAATCTTAATGGACATGACGGATACGGTCAAACGGAAGTTGTGTTTACATCACAATCAAATCCAGGTATGGGAGGAACAGTAACTTTAAGAAATGTTACAACAACAGGAATTGATTTTCTTGTAGTTGGCGCCAATGAGGATGGTTATGAATCATATATGGCAGGCAGTCTGGATAATGTTTATTCAGGCAGTTACGGAATTGTTTCAAGAAGTGCACTTCAGCAGAGTGCCGCTGATTTATCTGGATTTAAAATTCTTGGATGGGCAGCAGGGAATACGGTACCTGCATTTTATCCCGAAGAAGTTACCAACCTTGAATATTATCTTGATCACGGAGGAAAATTATTTATTACCGGACAGGATATAGGAAATGATATCTTCGGAACAAATGCCCAAAGTCAGTTCGCACAGTCTTTTTATAATAATTATCTGCATGCCGAATATGTTGCGAATCTTTCATCCTTCTTTATTGTAAAAGGAATAGCCGGCGATCCGATTTCAGATGGAATTCAGTTTCTGGCAAATTCAGTTTACGATTTATCATTGGATAAGATCATGCCTTATGATACATCTGCAAGTTCTGTTTTCTATTATTATAACGGTCCCGATGTTGCAGGTATTAAAGCTGCAACCGAAACACACGGTGTTGTATATTTTAGTTTCGGTCTGGAACAAATAAATGAGCAGGCTATACGTGATACTGTTTTATCAAGAAGTATTCAGTGGCTTACAGATGTTGTTACCGGTGTAGAACAGGATGAAGATATAACAATTACCTCATTTATGCTTGAACAAAATTATCCAAACCCGTTTAATCCGGCTACAAGAATTAAGTATCAGTTACCGGAAGCATCGCAAATTTCAATTAAGATATTTGATATATTAGGTAAGGAAATTGCGACACTTGTAAACGAGTTTAAGGAAGCCGGCGCTTACGAAGTAGAGTTTAATTCAACAGGATTAGCCTCAGGTATTTATTTCTACAGGATGTCCGGAGGTGGATTCGTCTCAGTTAAAAAGATGAATATTCTGAAATAATATTTAATTTTGGGTGGAATTAAATAAAATTCCACCCAATCGATCTGGTATGATAATATTTTAATTAATTCAAAGGCACGAAATGTTCACTCAATTCAAAAAATTTATTTTAATCTTAATCCTCAGCTTAGGAACAAATGCACTCGCCCAGGATATATCAGTTGTTCAGAATCAATCAGCCTTAACCGACTCACTGAATTCTGAAATGATATTTACTGTCGATGTAACTAATTTAACCCAGGTCGATCAGATAATTTTTGTAGTCAGGACCATTAATGATCTTCCCGATGAGTGGTTTTCTGCACTTTGTTTTGATTATTGTTTCTCGTTTGAAACGGATAGTATAGCGACGACACCTGGATTTCCCTTTTTTAGTTCTCCGCTTGAACCCGGTGAGACCAGAGAAGTAGCAATTCACGTCTTTCCATTTGTAAATCCCGGTACCGCTAATCTTCAAATACAGGTGGGAACTTTTTCAGACCCCAACAACAGATTCACTCTGGATTTTGTAGCAACAGTTCAACCTACCTCTGTAACTCAAACCGGAAATCAGCCGAATAATTACTTTCTTGCTCAGAATTATCCAAATCCTTTCAATCCTTCAACAAAAATAAATTTTGGTTTGAAAGAAGCCGGATATGTTTCCGTTAAAGTATATAATATTCTTGGGAATGAAATTGCAACTTTAGTAAACGGATATTATTCCGCAGGCAATTACACAGCTGATTTTAATGCATCTGCTATGGGCAGGGGATTATCGAGCGGAGTATATTTTTACAGGATTAATGTTAACGGCTATTCAGAAATCAGAAAAATGATATTGGAGAAATAATGAAATATCTTATTCCACTTTTACTCGTAGTATTCATATCTCTCCAGCTCTTTGCTCAAAACGAATCAGCACAGTCAGGTAAAAAAGCACAAAATTTTAAACTGCCGGACCTTGATGGAAATCACCAGGAACTTAATAATTTAATTGGTGAGGGACCTGTACTTTTAAGTTTTTGGGCAACATGGTGTAAACCCTGTATGGAAGAAATTGCGGAGTATAACAAAATTTATAAAGATCATAAGAATAATGGCTTCAAGTTAATTGCTATTTCAACAGATAACGAAAAGACTGTTGCCAAGGTAAAGCCTTTTATAAAATCTAAAAATTATAACTTCACGGTACTGCTTGATACCAATTCAGATGTGGCAAGAAAATATTATGCTCAGCAAATCCCCTATACCGTTCTTATTGATAAAAACGGTAACATAATCTACACTCATCTGGGATATATGAGAGGGGATGAAAAAAAAGTTCGCGAACTGATTGAACAGCAGGTTTCTAATTTATAGCTGGGGCAGAGGTGAAGAACGCATAAAGATTATTAACTCTCTTACTGAATAAATTTTTGTAATACAAAACAAACCAGAATATGAAAATAGCTTACCTTTCCAGTCTGTTGCTAATTACAATATTTTTATCAAACAATTTATTTGCACAATTCCAGGAGGACTGGTTCCTTATGCCCGATGGACTTGGCTTATCCAATCAACTTGAATACTCCTATGATATAAAAGACAAAAAAGAAATTTTAGAAAACTGGTTTAATCTCGATTATACAAAGGGAATTTTTTCAGCAGGGCTGAGGTTTGATGTTTTCCAGCCAAACGATCCTGATCCATCAATTAACCGGGGTAAATTGAGATATGCTGATATAGCCTATAAGTATCTTAAAGCAGATATAGGAGATTTTGATAAAAGCATAAGTCTTACTGCTGGTAATTTTTATGCTCTGTTCGGAAGAGGATTGATACTTAAAAGTTATGAGGAAAGGAACATACGGGTTGATAATAATCTGCTTGGGGTAAAGGCAGAAGGCAGATATATGGATTTTATACTAACAGCATTAACCGGAATGCCGGAAAATGCTCTTGCTCAAAGAAAAGATATTTTACATGCAGTTGATCTGGAGTACAGAGGTTTTCAATCATTAAAAATAGGCGGCAGCTTTGCCTCAAATCAATCCGATGTTGAAGGTATTGCAAGGACAACAGTGGCTTCGCTGAGAGTTCAGCCATCTGTATGGAATTTTAATTTTTATGCTGAATACGGAATCAAGCAGAACGAGGATATTAAAAAAAATGTTTTTAATGATGACGAAACAATAATCGGCGAAGCATTTTATGGAAGTATGGATTTTTATATTGGGAGTTTTTCTGTTGTTGGCGAGGTAAAACATTACGATAATTTTGCATTTACTACCAATGACGGAACTGTATTTTACAACACCCCTCCATCATTAAGAAAAGAATATACATACCAGCTGCTTAACAGACATCCATCGCCGCTTGAACAATCCAATGAGCGTGGCTTCCAGGTTGAGGCAAACTATAACCTGGATGATGATAATTACTACAGTGCCAATTTCGGTTTAACAGAAACCCTTCCACACAGTTCTTACTTTCAAACTGTTAATGGATTTAACCTTCCTGTTTTTACTCAGCACAAGGAAATATTTGTCCAGGCAAACAGAAACTGGAGCGATAAACTATCAACAATACTTGCATTCGGATATAATGAAGAATTACAGACCAACACAAAGAACTTTGCACCAATAATAGAACAAAGATTTTATTTTGGAGATGTCAATACGTTAAAGATTGTAATAGAACATCAGCATACAACCAACCGGAGCAACGAAGAAAAATATTATTCCAACGTACTTGCATTAGAATATCTTCGTTCACCATCCTTAAGTATATCGCTTGTCACCGAAGTTGAAACCAAAGAACCCGTTCCCGGAGGCATTGTAAGAAAACTGTGGAGTTTTATAAGACTGGGATATAAAGTATGGCAGAGCACCGATTTAAGTTTACTGATAGGGTCACGCCAGGCAGGTAATATCTGTATTGGCGGAGTATGCAGATTTGAACCGGAATTCCGTGGGATCGAATTTAATATGTTGACCAGATTCTAAAAAAACTGAAAAAACAGTTGCATTTTAACTAAAAAATAGCAACGTTTAAGTGATCAAAATGAAAGTTTAATATATTATTAATTGTTACAACTTTTCAGGAAAAAACTCCTAATGTCTATGACATCAAATATGATGTTTTATGTGAGGGCATTTCAATGTTCATACCCGGCTACCTATGTGTTCCCTTTATCCTTATATGTCCCTTTACACTCTTTCGATATAAACCGGATTAATATTATTTTTAATAAAAATTATTCCCAACGGTTCAATTATAGTTTCAATTACTTTTTATTTGTCACAGTGAACACATAACCATAATCTTTCAAATAAGATAGGAGAGAGAAATATGAACAGAATAATTACTGTTCTGATTATTTTCCTGCTGCTTCCAATTTTTGTTTTTGGACAAGCAGGTAAATTAAGTGGAAAAGTTACTGACCTTTCAACGGGTGAGCCCCTGATTGGTGCCAATATTATTGTTATTGGTACTTCTGCCGGAGCTGCTACCGATATTAATGGTGAGTATACGATCCATAATATTACTGTTGGTACATATGAAGTAAGAGCTTCATATATTGGTTACCAGAGTATCACTCAAACCAACGTAAGAGTTAATTCAGAACTAACAACAAGACTGGACTTCGAACTTCCGGGCGAAGGCATTGAAGTTGACGAAGTAGTTGTTGTTTCTGAAAGACCTCTTATTCAAAGAGATAATACCAATAAAATAAGAACAACAACTAGTGATGATATTGATTTATTGCCTGTAAGAGGTGTAGATAATATTATTACGCTTACTGCCGGAGTTGTTCAGGAAGCCGATGGTATTTTTATCAGAGGCGGCAGACTGGATGAAGTTGGCTATTATCTTGAAGGTGTTAATATTAAAAATCCGGAACTTGGCGGACGAGCTGTAACCATTCCCCAGGATGCACTTGAGGAAATACAGGTTCAGTCTGGTGGTTACACTGCTGAATTCGGAGGCTCAAATGCCGGAATTATACGTCAGCAGTTAAAAAGCGGTGCTCCACAATATCACGCAAGTTTTGAATATATTACTGATAATATATCATTCCAGAGTAAGGATGATATTTTTAATGGCGAGAAAAGACTGGGAACCAACTGGTTCGGTTATAACGAAATGAGTGCTATTTTAAGCGGACCTATTGTAGATCCCAGATTCAGATTCTTCTTAAATATGAATTATATCTATAACAGAGACGTTACCCCACAACCATATCCCGGAATTAATCTCGGAACAATAGTAGACCCTGTTTCTAAAGATTCCGTTGATCTTAATTATCCCGAAGGCCCGGTAAAAAATAATTCACGAGATGTCTATTCTTACGCGGGAACCATTACTCTTGATTTTAGCCCTGTTTCATTACGTTTTACAGGTACATATTCAGATATCAGGCAGGATGTTGTTAACAACGCCGAATCAAGAAATACTACTCCGGTATTAAGTCTTCTCAATCCAAGGGTTGGTGAAAGTAATGTTAATGACGGAAGTTTCAGTACAAAAATTACGCACGTTGTTTCCCCAAAACTTTATTATGAGGTAAGCGGCGGATTATACCTGGAAAATCAGGAAGACTTTGATCCATGGCTTAAAGACGATTACTGGAGTTATGGAGATAGTGTTGCTAATGCAAATGCCGGCTGGGTCTGGGAAAGATCACAGAAAGATTTTGACGGCGGCAGGATAGGAAGATACTTTACACCTTCCATCCGTAACGTTTTCGGATTCGGTTTCAATGGTTATGGTGAAGTTCCCGTCAATTATCAAAAGAGAGACAGGACCGGCTATAACTTTAATGCTGCTTTAACACTTTATGCAGGAAAACACCATACATTAAAAATGGGCGGTGAATTCCAACAGTATATTTTAAGAAGATGGACGGTTGGTGGTCAGGATGACCTTGCAAGCAAGTTAGCTGCAAGACTAGAAGCTGAACCAGGTGCAAATCCCGATATTATTAAAAGAGATCTTCTTATTACTGCGGGTGTGAATAACTACGGATACGATGTGTTTGGAAATGAAATTAGTAAAGATTACAATGATCCTCTCACATCATACCAGGATGGAAAATTCTTCGGACCACATGAACCACTGTTCATTGGCGCGTACATACAGGATAGGATTGATTTCCAGGATATTATAATTAATGCAGGATTAAGATTTGATTATTTTGATGTTGATAATTTACTATTAAAAGATCCGGCACTTCCGGATGCGGGAATAGATCCTACAAGCGGTGAAATAAAAGAAGATGGTTGGGAAGAAGCACCAACATATCAGGCTTTAAGTCCGCGTCTTGGTATTTCATTTCCTGTAACAGATAACACAGTATTTCACGCACAGTTTGGTCAGTTCATTCAGCAGACAAGATTGCTTGATATTTACCAGGGTTATTACAGAACCAGCTTTGAAATAAAAGGCGGATTCTTTATTCCAAACCCTGTTGGTAAAAATGTAAGACCAACAAGAACCACCCAATATGAAATTGGTTTCACACAGCTTTTAACCGATTTCTTGTCATTCGACATAACCGGTTATTATAAAGATGTGAAAGATCAGGTTGTATTTGTTTCTCAGGATACCGATCCCAATTCATCATTCCAATCCTACAGCACATTAACAAATGGTGACTTTGCAACAACAAAGGGTATTGAACTTACCTTTACAATGCGTAGACACGAAAGAATAGCAATGAATGCTTCATTCTCATTCCAGGATGCACGTGGAACAGGATCATTCCCTAACTCCAACAGAGGAATAGTTGGTGCACCTTTGGAAAACAGAGCATTCGTTCCTGTTTATATATCACCTCTGACTTTTAACAACAGTTTAAGAGGAAATATTAACATTGATTACAGGTTTGGACCGAATGACGGACCCACCGTCCTTCATGATTTTGGTATCTCAGCTCTGGCAACTTTCTCAAGCGGTCATCCGTTCACAAGAGGAAGAGGCGGTGCGGACCTTGAAGGCGATGCACGTTTCCGTGCACCGGTTGAACCTTTGAATGCATCATCCACTCCTTCTACTTTCCAGGTTGATTTGAAAATCGATAAGACCATTAGTTTATACGATCGTTTGTCAGCGAACATATACGTAGTGGTAGTAAATTTATTGGATGCAACAAATGTTGAGAACGTATTTTTAAGAACTGGTTCGGCTACAGATGACGGCTTTATATCTAACCCCGAACTAAGACAACAGCTGCTCAGTACTTACGGACCTCAATATGAAGCTGTTTACAGAGCAATAAATGTTGATTATGCAGAACAATGGAAGAACGCAGACGGCGGCGGAATTCTGGGCACACTTAATCCGTTGATTTATGGTCCACCGCGCCAGATTGCGCTTGGAATTAGATTGTCGTACTAATTTAATACGTTTAATTTATTATGAAGGAGTTTATTAAGATGAATCTTAAATCTTTAAAATACCTAAGTATATTTTTGTTGCTGCTGACTTTTGCATTTATGGATGTAAAAGCTGAAGGCGGTGACAAAAAAGATACTAAATTACAAAAAATAACAGGCTCCCCTGTTTATAAAAGATTCAACATCAATAGAATATCCACATGGATAAAAAATGATGGTGAATCCGATATTAACCCGAATGGAAATTCGGGATTTGAATATCCCAGAAGAAGCGGTAAGACTGCTGTATTTCAGTCCGGCTTTCTCTGGGGTGGCAAAGTTGATGGTCAAATTCGAGTTGGCGGATCTGTTTATCGTCAGGGAACAGTGCCTGGCAAAATATTAAACAGCGGTGTTCCGGCAAGTCAGCTTGTTGGTGAAGATCCGGACTTACCGAATGTAAGAAACTACAGGGTAAGACCAGATTACCTTACTGGCAGCGTTCAGGCAGAAATTGATGACGGCGAAGGAAGTGAATCCGAAATCCGTGCTGCTTATGAACGTGACTGGATGGATTGGCCTGCTGCAGACGGTGCTCCTTTTGAAGATATTGACGGTGATGGAATATACGATCCCGCTGTCGACATTCCGGGTGTTCCGGGTGCAGCACAAACTATTTGGTTTGTTGCAAATGATACCGATCCAAACCAAAGCCAGTTTATGTATGGCTCTCTTCCCATGGGTATTGAACAGCAGGTAACTGTCTGGGGATACAACTTTGCTGGTCCTCTTGGCAGTATGATGTTTAGAAAATATAAAATCATTAACAAAAGCAATACTCCTATTACAGACATGTATGTGTCTATGTGGAATGACCCCGATCTGGGTGATGCTGCAGACGACTTCGTAGGCTGCGATACTACTCTTAGTTTAGCTTTTTGTTACAATGCAAATCCGGTTGATCAGATTTATGGCAGTGCTCCGGCAGCAGTTGGATTTGACTTTTTACAAGGTCCTATTGTAGACGGCGAACCAACCGATACCGCTATATTCAATAATGAATATGTTATCGGAAAAAAGAATCTTCCGATGACCGCTCATTATTTCTTCATTAATCCCGATGCTGTTTACAGGGATCCAACCCAGGGACAGTACCAGGGAACGCTTGAATGGTATAACTTCCTTCAGGGTAGAGTTGGAACTACCGGCGATATATTCCCTGACCCATATACGGGAGGTACAAGTGTATTTGCTCTTTACGGTGATCCTGTTGAAGGAACCGGCTGGCTTGACGGAGATCAGCATCCGCCGGGAGACCGTCGTGCAGGTATGGCATCAGGTCCGTTTGTAATGGCTCCGGGTGATACACAGGAAGTTGTGGTGGCTGAAGTTGCTGCCATTGGTGCAAATAATATAGCTTCAGTTTCATTATTAAAAGCTTATGATGCTTTTGCACAGGATGCATACGATAAATTTTTCGTATTGCCTGCTCCTCCAAGAATTCCTGATGTGACTGCTATAGCTCTTGATCAAAAAATAGTATTGAATTGGGGCGCTAATCTGGAACGTGTTGTTGAAACAGAAGCACACAACAAAGAAAACTTTGCATTCCAGGGTTATAACGTTTACCAGTTACCGTCACCTACAGCTACGAAAGAAGAAGCAGTAAGAATTGCTACTTTTGATATTATTGATGACGTTAAAGCTGTTAGAGACAGAACAGTTGATCCTGTTTCCGGTGAAGAAGAAATAGTTGTTCAACAGTTTGGCGGCGACTATGGTATTGAACGATCAATTATTATTGATAAAAATTATGTTACAAATACACCATTAAACAACGGCTCCAGATATTACTTTGCCGTTACTGCTTATGCAGTGTTTAATAAATCCGGTGATCCTGATCCCGTACAGGTTCCGAATAACTTGGAGAATCCTTTTATTGTGATAACAGTTGTTCCTCAATCAGAGGATCCGGGTGTTACATATGGAGGAGCAGCAGGTTCAGAGATAGCAGTTGTTCATACAACCGGGCTGGCAGACGGCATGCCGTTTGTCAATGTGGTTGATCCTACAGCAATGACCGGTCATGAATATGAAATATATTTCACTGAACGACAGGAGATACGAAATGAAGATGGCGATTGGGTAGCATCAGGAACTGTATTCAGACAATACAGTCCGTCAAACCCAGATACCTTAACAGGATCGTCTGTCAGTATTGCCGGGTTATATTCACCACAGGCTGGTGTAATAGAACTTAGCTGCCATTATAATTACGTTTCGTCTGACGGGAACTGGGCTGACGGTATAACAATGACATTCCCTGCTGATGTAACCGTAATAGATGCACCGGCATTTGAAGCCGGCGGCGGACTAGTAACGCCGGAAATTATTAATTACGGCGATAGTACCGTGGTTGTAATGGGTCTTATAGATCACCAATATACAGAGGATGGTATTTTCCATGGCGAAGAAGACTGGGTAATTTATGTTTCATCCTTTGACCCGCCTGAAACTTTCGGCTGGGTAATCTTTGATGATGGATGGTCTGGCGGACCAGTTGATGCTATTGGTACAACAACCGTTGAAGAAATAGGTTATGCTGAGAGATTAGCTAAGTACTGGAATATTAGAGATGTTACCGCAAATCAGGTAAAACTAGTAAATCAATCAGTTGTAAGCGGTGTTGCACTTTATCCTAAGCGAGATGATCTTCCAACCGGATTTGGCGCTAGCGCCGGTCAGGTGGTTGATGGTGTTGAGGTTGGTCTTAATGGAAGTTACGATGCACCAATCACTATAGGTAGTTTAGAATTAAACGGAGAGCCACTTGATGTTTATCCTGGCGGCGGTGATATGAGTATGATTGACTTCACTATTTTCGGTTACCCCGATGGAACTGCCTCTACCTCTTTGCCTTTGTATGGAGGAGCTGGAGGAACATTGGTTGTTGATGACTTACAGCAGGATTATGAATTAAGGTGGACCGGTGTTACAGGCGATTCAACCATAAATGGTAATAACGTTATTGTAACCAAAACCGGTGGTTCTATGGCTACACTTATAGGAGCCAACAATTATTCTATTGCCGATCATCCATTAAACCCGAGCCCAGGTTCTACAGATCCTTTCACTATAAGGATTCCTTTTGAGGTTTGGAATGTAGATACTGATGAACAAATTAACTTAATTGTTCATGATAGAAATACTGGCGCAAGACAACCTACTGATCCTGATTTCCAGGTTTGGAATACTGTTGACAGAATGTATATCTGGGCATTAAATACATCTTATAGCACAGATGTAATTGATCCGTCTTCGCAGACTGTTGCTGACAATGCCACCTGGAACTGGTCAATCTTCAGGTCGGTGTTTGAGACCGGAGATGTTATAAAAATAAATTATGATAATCCATTTCAAATTGGTGTTGACACTTATAGATATAACACAACGGCTTCAACATATTCCGATGATCTGGCTAAACAACAGCTTGATAAAATCAATGTATTCCCGAATCCTTACTATGGAGTAAATCAGCAGGAAATTAATAAATATGAAAAATTTGTAACATTGAATCACTTACCTGATAATGCTACAATAAGAATATTTAATCTTGCAGGACAATTAGTAAGAACGATCGAGAAGACAACCGCTGGTCAGTACCAGAGATGGGACCTTTTGACTGATTCCGGACTTCCTGTGGCAAGTGGTCTCTATGTCATTTATATAGATATGCCGGATTTAGGTGCCACAAAAATACTTAAGGCCGCAATAATTCAGGAACAGCAAATACTGGATAGATTCTAGTAATTAAACAGTCAAGGAGATTATAAAAATGAAAAAAATAACATATAGTATAGGTTTCATAATAATTCTTTTCTTCTTAATCGCCGAGACTCTGGTTGCCGGCGGTGGAAGAAGAAATGGCACCGGAGGAGCTTCTGAGTTATTGATACCGGTCGGAGCCCGTGGAATAGCAATGGGCAGTTCAACCCTATCAAACTCTTACGGTTTGGAAGCTCTTTTCTGGAACCCGGCAAATATTGCCAGAGTGGGCGAATATTCAACAAATGTATTGTTTTCCCATATGGAGCATATTGCAGATATCGGCGTTCAGTATGGCGCTGTGTCTACTGATATTGAATCATTCGGGTCACTTGCATTTAGTATTAAATCCTTATCAGTTGGTGAAATCCCCATCACCACGGTAAGTAACCCCGATGGTACGGGGGCAGTTTTCACACCGCAATTCTTAACAGTAGGTTTAACCTATGCAAGAATGCTTAGTGACAGAGTATCTGTTGGTTTAACTGCAAACCTGGTTTCTGAGAAAATCGATCTTGTCAGTGCTACCGGTGTAGCTTTCAATGTTGGTGTTTCTTATTCCACTTTTGCTGATATACCAGGATTGAATATTGCCTTCGTTATGAAGAATGTAGGACCTCAGATGAAGTTTGAGGGTTCGGGATTGTTAATACCTGCAGAAACTCCCGATCTTACCCGTTCTGGACAGCTCTATACAATAGATGCAGCATCTTTTGAGTTACCATCTGCATTAGAAATAGGAATGAGTTATCAGCACAATATAAATGAACAAAATGCTTTGCAGGTTTCAGGTATATTTGCTAACAACAACTTCTTTGGTGATGAACTTAAAGGTGGTCTTGAATATGGTTATGATAATACGTTCTTTATCAGAGCGGGTTATTCATTCGCATATGACTTAGACAGTGACTATAATACTTATGGTATTAATGGCGGTGTCGGTTTGAATTATGATATAGGCGGTATTCTGCTTAGAGTAGATTATGCCTATCGTGCAGTTCAATATGAAGGTCTTGGCGATAACCATATATTCTCAATCGGGTTCGGACTCTAATTATTAACCTGAAAGGTTGAGATTCACTTCTATGATCCGTGCGGTTTATTACCGCACGGATTTTATTATTTAAAGCAAACTCCACTTTCATTGAAAACTGAAAGCCCGCCCTTTAACATTCCAATCCACTTGTTGTCATATCTGTCTATTGTAATCCAAAAAATATAATCATCAGGCAGCTCTGAATTTGATTGATTATATACTGTCCAGTTTTCACCATCAAATCTTGCAATACCAGAGCCGTTTGTACCAACCCATAAATTATTTTTGCTATCAATATCAACAGAGTAAACCGTGTTGGACGGAAGCCCAGAATTCTCATAACTAAAATGCTGCCAGCTATGCCCATCGTATTTTGCAACGCCATCAAATTTAAAACCCACCCACAGATTATCTTCATTGTCTGCAGCCATAGAATATACTGCCCACATTCCGAGCGGCGAATTACTATTATCATATAGAGTCCAGGTTGAATCATTAAATGAAAGTAAACCCGCTGCAGAACCGATCCATTTTGTGCCTGCTTTGTCCACAAATAATTCTGGAATTTTTACATTGGGGATTATGGTGTTATCGCGGCTGTAGCTTATCCAGTTTGATCCATCAAATACTAATGCACCGCTTCCCCATGTACCAATCCACTTGTTATCCAGGCTGTCAATAGCAATTGCATATATAGTATTGTGAGTTAAACCTGAGTTTGAAGTATCGTAAACAGTCCAGTTATTATCATCAAACACTGCAATTCCGCCTCCGAAAGTTGCAATCCATTTGTTATTATATTTATCTATAACAACTTCATATATATTGTTATGAGCGATAGATGAGTTTAACTTATTAAAAACTGTCCAGTTATTATTATCATATTTTAAAAGACCACCGCCCCATGTACCAATCCATTTTATGTCATTACTATCAATTGTAATTGAATGTATTGAGTTTGTAGGAAGGATTGAATTTTCTGTATTAAAATGTATCCAGTGTTTATCCTGTCCATTTAATGAAATGCAGGTTAAGCAGATAAAAAAAAAGATATATCTAAACTTTTTCATTTTATTAGTTTATTTTCGTTTTACCATACAATAATTAGTGGCAGTAAAATTACAAATTATTTATAAGGTATTTTACATATAAAATTAAATTCTGATTTATTGACTACAAACTGAATTAGATCTTTTAAACGACCCTATTCTGCCTAATCAAAGAAGTTGTATTTTTAGATTTTCGTCTTAATCTGAGATACGTTTTATTTCTTTAATTCTGCACTACCCTTAATTAGTTAAAAAAACAAACCTTTTTAATCCGGCACACTACATGGATAATAGTTGCGAATAATTGAAAGATCAAAGGAACAATTTTCCGAGGGCAATTCCGTTGATTGGATCAGTGGTTATTAACAGATGCTATGTTAATAGTAGAATTTTATAATTATTACTTAAGGAGATAGTATGTACATTATTAAAGTTGCTCTCGTAATACTTTCACTTGGTTTATTAGCCGGGTGTCAAAGTGAATCTTTCAATCCGGTTGACAGCACAAGTTCTGATCTTACTCTAAATAAAGCCGGATTCGTTTATTCTTCAAGATTGTTTGCATTTGATGGTAAGGAACCTAAAGCGTGGGGACAATTAGATTACCAGCAAACCGGCGGAATTGAATTTTCATTTCGCGGTCACAAACTTCTCAGGAATACAAACTATGTGCTTTGCTACGGTAATATTGAGGTAGCAACCGGAAAAACCAATAACGGCGGTAACCTTATATTATCAGGCAAAGCAGAGAATATCTATTATGAAACAGCATTCAGTCTTTGGTATGCAGATGAAAACGGAAAATTATTATCACCGGTTCCAACTGAAGCAAAAGTTTTAAGTGAAGGGGCAAAATCCAATGGGGTTAATAAATAATATATTAATCTTAAATAACAGTTCAGAAACGCTCCTGATTATGGAGCGTTCATTATTTTAAATCATATTAAAGAATGTTTGGATACGCGGAGGTTCATTACTTTCCGTTTATCAAACCTAAGTGGCTATTGATTTAATAAGTAAAACTAATAACCATTAATGTATCTCTCTCCACATCTTTTCACCTGCCTCGATTCTTAGCTTTAAAAAATTATTCTCCGGCGGAAGCGGACAGGTGGCAAATTTTGTAAACACGCAGGGAGGATTGTAAGCTTTGTTAAAGTCTAAAATAATTTTTCCATTTGAATCCGGTTTATCAACATACATAAATCTTCCGGCTCCGTATGTTTCTTCGCCGCTGGTCTCATCGGCAAATATCAGGAAAAACCTTCTGCCGCTTTCTATTGCATCAATCCTGTATTCTTTTCCATCTTTAACAAAAACAACAGCACCGGGACAAACTTCTTCATCAACTGTTCCGATAATATCCGGCACTAATATCTTTTTCGGAGGGTTGTATGGAACAAAATCTGCTTCAAATATCCAGTCTTTATTAACAGGAAACCGTTCGATTCCTTTAAAATTTTTTACCAGGTCAGCATTAAGATCGCGTAAACGAATTCCAAATCCTTTTGTTCTTTTTATTACATTCCATCTGAGTGAGCCGGTTTGAAGTAGTGTAGGATTGCCGGAGTGATCGTCCAGCAATGTCATTTCAGTAACCGGTTGTCCGTTGCTAATAACATTAATAGCCGGATTTACAATAATTGTTACGGAAGAATCTTTAAGGAACATTGATCCGATATAATCGGGACCGGAAGGAAAAACAATATCATTGTCTTTTGCGGAACCGATTTTATTTTCACCTTCTTTGAACCAGAAAAGTCCGGTAAGATTAAGCCATCCGTCCTCTTCACGTAGTCTTTCGGTACGTCTTTCATCCCAGGCTCTGATTTCTTCAATATGCTCAGGATCGGCATTTGGTTTTTGTGAACATGAAACAATGGTTAACAGAAGCAATGGTACAAAAAATAAAATTTTCATTTTCATCCGGCAATAATTTGTTATTCTAATTTACCTGATAGATCACTAATCATCAACTGACAAATATCATGACAACAATACAGAAATCAACAATTTAGTTTATTTAATCATTGTTAATAACATTTTGGACTGAACAGTCGCTTTTAATCCGTGCGGGACATCCGGCGGCATTATAATTATCTCACCGGCTTTAACATTATATGGATTACCGCCTATCTTAATTTCCATCTCACCATCAACCATATAAACAACCGCTTCATATGGTGAGGTATGTTCAGTCAGAGATTCATCTTTGTCAAATGCAAACAGAGTAATATTTCCATTTGGTTTCTTAACTATTTGCCTGCTTACGATAGATCCGTTTTGATAATTTACCGCATCTTTTAAAGTTTCTTTTTTAGTTGTTTCAGACATTGCATTTACCTTCTTTCGTTTTATTTTTTGAATTTTATAAATTTAATTGAAAACTGATACACAAAATAAATAAGCAGTAATACACCGATGCCAAACAGCGTATCACCTAATGCTCTGGCCCATCTTAGCATCTGCAGAGTTTCAGTCTGTAAGAACTCGGCACTTCTTGCATACCAGTAACCATGTTCTACAGACGCCCATGTCTGCATCAATCCAATCGGGAGTAAGCTGAAAATTACCATTGCAAATAATCCAAAGTTAATTAACCAGAACGACCACTTAATCGGATTTTCGTTCCATTCCATATCAGGCATTATTCCACGGAAACAGAATAACATTAGACCGATTCCAAGCATACCATAAACGCCGAACAAGGCTGCGTGTGCGTGGACGGGTGTTGTATTCAATCCCTGCATATAATAAAGAGCAATAGGCGGGTTGATCATGAATCCGAATAAACCTGCACCTAGCATATTCCAGAATGCAACAGATACAAAGAAATAAATTGCCCATTTGTACTTTTTCACCCATTCTTTAGCGCGGGAAAGTTTAATGTTTTCCCATGCTTCATATCCTACAAACAACAACGGGACAACTTCAAGAGCACTGAATACTGAACCAAGCGCAAGTACAACCATTGGTGTTCCGGAAAAGTAAAGATGATGAAGTGTTCCAATAATGCCGCCTGATAAAAAGATGGTAGCAGAAAGAACTGTTGCCTGTCCGGCTGTTTTAATTGAAATTAATTGCAGCCTTGCGAAGAGAAAGGCAATAACAACAGTAGCAAAAACTTCAAAGAAACCTTCAACCCAGAGATGTACCACCCACCAGCGCCAGTATTCTGCAACTGCAAGATTGGTGTGCTTTCCGTACATTAAAGCTGCAGCATAAAAGGATGCAATGGCAATTGTTGAAATGAGAAACAGAACAAGGATCGGTTTCTGGTCATCATTTTTCTGCAGTGCAGGTTTGATTGCACGGACCATTAAGAACAACCAGAGAAATAATCCTATAAGTAAAGCAATCTGGAAGAACCTCCCAAGATCTATATATTCATATCCGCTGTGACCGAATAAAAACCAATGCTCATCTGGCATAATGTTTTTTACACTTAACCATTGACCAGCCATTGAACCAAGAACTACAAATATCAGAGCTACGAAAAGTATATTTACACCAAGTCTTTGACCTTTTGGTTCAACCCCGCTTACTGCCGGAGCAATGTATAATCCAGCGGCAAGCCAGGCTGTGGCAATCCAGAATATTCCTAACTGGGTATGCCAGGTTCTTGTAATTACGTAAGGAATAACTTCCGCAATCGGAATTCCGTAAAACGCTCCGCCCTCTACTCCGTAGTGTACAGTGATAACTCCAAATATTATTTGCAGAAGAAACAAACCGGAGACGACCCAAAAATATTTAACAACCGCTCTTTGCGATGGTGTAATCAAGGCTCCGAGCAGAGGATCATCTGCCGGTACCTGGGTATGTTCAACTTCACCTTTGTTAGCAGCATAGTAAAGAGCCATTCCGCCGATACCAAGCAGCAGCAAAATTATACTTACACCTGTCCAGACAATAGTATCCGGAGTTGGAACGTTTCCAACCAATTCTTCATGAGGCCAGTTATTAGTATAAGTTACATCGTCATCAATCCTGTTGGTGGATGCAGCCCAGGAACTCCAGAAAAAGAACGCATTTAGTTTCCTGATTTTCTCATTATCAGTTAATGAATTTTTTGGAATTGCATATTCATCTTTACCATTTATGAATACGTCGCTGTAATGTTCTGTGTTCTGTTTGATTGCGGTAAGACGTGCATCGTCTAAGGTGATAATGCCTGTTTGCGGATCATATGTGTTTGTTCTGAAAGAATTGATTAATCTAGCCTGCAGAGCCGATTTTTTTTCATCGGATAATTTTTCAAACGGGAGACTGTGCTGTTGTTCGGACCAAATATCTAATACGATTACTGCCTCACGATGCAGCCAATCTGCCGTCCAGTCAGGAGCAACATAGCTTCCGTGCCCCCAAATTGAGCCGACCTGCATACCGCCCATAGCCTGCCAGATGTTCTGTCCTTGTTGTATATCGGACTTTGTAAAAACCAGTTCACCGCTTTCTGTTACAAACTTTTCAGGAATCGGCGGTTTTTCCTGATATATTCTTACACCTACCCAACTTAAGACTGCAAAGGAAATAATTATAACAAGTAAAAAAGCTATCCAGTATTTTTTCATAAAATAATCCTTAAATGCTTATAAATGTTTGTATTAAATCAGCATTCTTAAAAGTTAAGAAAAAACATTCAAACCAGTTCTTTAAATTTTAATCTGATGTTTAGTGCCCAGCGTGTGAGCCGCCGCCATGTTCAATAATGTCGTGAATTGCTTCAACAGTATGCGTATAGTCAACATAGGCGGCTACAAATTCTCTTCCTTTTTCAACCGAATCATCTTTTACTTTATTTAGTTCCGATACTTTCTGATATTTCTCACGAACCACTTTATCAATATGATTATTCAGCTTGAGCAAAAAGTCATCCACATTAGTTTCTTTAAGAGCTTTATCAGTCATTTGAATAATCTGTTTTGTAGTGCCCGCAGGTTTTAAGCCGGTGTATGGAGCACCTTCTGTTTCACGGTGCAAACGAACGAGAGTCTCGAAAAAATGTTTCTCCACAATCTCGTAAACTCCTTTATCACCCTTCCGCAATTCGTAAGTTTTTTGAAACAATGTTGTAATCTCTTCCTCCTGTTCTTTAGTTACCCATTTAAGAACTAAATTAACATTGTTTGTTTCGAGTGCCTTTTCAGCATCTTTGATAACTGGTCCGTCATAGGAATCGCAGTGAGCAGATATTGAGTTTGTAAATACGAAAATAAATGATGTTATAAATAACATCGCTGCAAGTTTTGATTTGAGTAACATAATAATTTCCTTAAATAGTTTTATTTTTTTTGAATAATTGTTAGGATAAATGTGGTATCCTCTAATGCTTTAACATCATGAGGAATTGTTTTTTCCAACACTATTAATCCATTGGTTTTAACTTTAACGGTTTTTTTGCCCGCAAGAAAACTCATCCTACCAGATAACACAAATAATGTTATTGGTCCGTCAACCTTGTGTTCCTGCAAAGAAGAGCCTTTGCGCAGCGATATTAATACAACACGCAAGTTTGAATTTTTCTGCAAGGTAACAGCATTACGTTCACCATTAATCCACGCAGTTTCTTTTTGTAACTGATCGATTTCTTTATCAATGGAGAATGTAAGCAGCGGCGCCTTAAGTGCTCTGCCTTTAAGGCTTCCTCGTTGGGTGTCAGACATATTGTTTGCTCCTTTTTGTTATTTTTTAATTAGCAAGTAAATATTAAAGATTTTACCAGAAAAAATCTTTGATTTAAGTCAGTTGTGTGAGGAATTATTCAAAAAGTATTTTCTTATCAGAATAATGAAAATTATCAACACAGTATAGTAAATAAAAAATGGGATAATGAAATTCATTAAACCCAAATAAAGCACTATTGAGATGATAAGTAACTGGAAACCAGGCCCATATAGTGATACTAAAGTCATAAACCAGGAAGGGAAACTTCTGATTGAAGATGCAGTTTTGTCCAGGCTATAAATTGCATTATCAAAAACACCGTATAAAATTCTATAAACATAAAAAAGGAAATTGACATTCCGCTGGCTTTCACCAACAAAAGCTTCCGGTGTTTTATATTCAAAGATTCTACTGGTAGAATCACCGCCTAATGAATTATTTCTTAAAATCACATAATAAAAATTGTAAACAGTTCCTTGAAATTGAATTCCTAAAAAGGCCAGGAAAGAATAGATAAATGCGGTATTTGATTTATATCCAACAGCCGTTATAATTAAAAAATTTAGGATTATATCGGATATGGAATCAAGATACCTTCCGGTATAAGACGGAGTGTTTTTTACGCGGGATAATTCTCCGTCAGCCGCATCAAGAACAGATTTTAATATTAGGAATAATCCTGCAGCTAAATAATAACCTTGTAAAATACAGTAAACTGCAAGCAGACCGGATAGAGTGAATAGTAATGTTATGTGTATAGATGTAAGTCTTGAATATTTAAACTTATTAGCAATAAGTATAGCTGCTGGTCTTCCATAATCGGATAAATCTAAAAAATGATTTTCTTTTGAAAGTTTTGCCATTTCATAATATCAGTTTTTTAGTTTCGGATATCCGTATCTAAAGTTACAAAATCTTTATTGCATCCATCGGACAGATGGTGATGCATTTAATATTATTCAATCCTGCACATTCATTACAAATTGATGTTATAATAAAATAATGTTCATTTGATAAAGGAGTAAAAAATTTTCCTTTCTCCTCCCAATTTTCTCCCGGACCATAGATAGATTCAGAAGGACATTCAACAGCACAAGCACTGCAATTGATACAATCATCTGTTATTATCATCGCCATTAAAAACTTACTCTCTTTTTTTAAGTTGAACCGGAACTCTTATAATTATGAACATTAAATTTTCTTTATATTCCAAGTTGTTCTCTCGCATCGTCAGTCATTTTTTCCGGAGACCATTGCGGTTCCCAGACAAGATTAACAAACACCTGTTTATCAGGAAAGTTGTGTTTAATTGTATTCTCCACCCAGCTTGTAATGCTGTTATGCATTGGGCAGCCGGGAGTTGTTATCGTCATTGTAACGCTTACTGCTTCATCGGTGATTACCACATCATATACAAGTCCGAGATCAACTATGTTTATTCCGATTTCCGGATCAATAACTGATTTCAGTAACTCAAATATTTCCTGATTGTCTGCCATTATTTTTTTTTCTGAAAATTGAAATCATATTAAAAGCGAATATTAATGAGCTTGCGAACATCACGGAAAAAGAAATGATCATTCCAGGTTCACTTCTGAATGTGAGCGAATATACCGAGCCGAGCAAAGCCGCAATCATTAAGTAAAATCCGTATTGTGCAATCTTCTCACTGAACATTTCTTTGAGCAGCGGAACTTTTTCCAAACCTACTTTACTGCTGTACTTATGATACCATACAAGGAAAGGAACGATCTTATATAATTGCCCGACTATAAGTATTGAAAGGTATCCGAAGATTATCATATACCCGTATACCAAAGAAAGGTTTGTGATATTCTGATAATCAATAAAAGCTATAAAGGTTCCAAGTATTGTTGTTAAACCGAGCATTAAATAAGAATATGATGTGAACTTTAAACCTGTATCCAGTTTTTTTCTTAATCTGTTTTTAAAAATGATATGCACCTGGATAAGAAAGAATACTATTCCAGCCGAAATCATTATTGTGAAAATGTAGTATAGAAATGTTGTATCCTTATAATGCATCACAGTTGAAATCCCGAGAAGACCAGTATTGATGAGCCAGAAAGCCCATCTGGCATAAGTTAAAGAGAATCCATGAGAGAGTGTAAACATCGGAATCAGTTTATAAGTTACACCCATTATAACCATAGACACCCAACCAATAAATGCAACATGGGCATGCAGGTTTAAATACTGCAAATGATCAAGTTTGATGAATGGATGACCGAGATTAATAGCCAGCAGAAGCCCTGCAATTGCCGTAACTACCAGATGAAAGATTGCGGCGATAAGATATAAGCCGGTGATGTTCCACTTTTTAACCTTTGTAAAGGTCATTACCATATTAAAAGCAAAAATGAACATTGCAATATTCAGTAAAATGGCTGATGCAACAAAATAAGTCCCGGTGTTGAATACCCAGAAACTATATACCAAGCCAATTACACCAATTAGATAAATCCAGAATTGAATCTCGGCAAGTATTTCACTGAAAAGCTTAACTTCAAGTACAACCGGGACGAGCTGGAACAATGCTCCGAATATCACCATAGTTATCCAGCCAAGTGTTGCTATATGTGTTATGGATAGAATCTTCGGTTGAAAATGATGCCCGGCAATATTTGAGTAGCTTATAAGTAAACTAAAATTAAGTATCACAAAAGATGCAATTGCCGCAATAAAATATTTTGAAACAATCTTAAACGGGGGTGAATAAGCAGATGCTATTGATGAAGAATTACTCATTCTGACGTATTCATTTTCTTTGTTATAACAACTTTACAATAATTTTCTTCAATCATGTTTGAAACTGCAGTAAATCCTCTTTCTTCAAGTTTCGGATAAAGCATTAACGGTTCACGGTGATGATGAACAACCATAACGGTATTTTCATCTAAGTGTGAAAGATTTTCAAGAATTTTTATCATTGGCTCCGGAGGGACTAATTCACGCACATCGAGTTCGATAATCTTTTCAAAATTATACTCTGTGTGTTCTTTTGCTTTCCATTTTTCTTCAGTTATGTCCCGGGATTTATCGTTCTTAAAAAAGAATACATTAAATGCGTCATCAAGTTTCTCTGTCCAGTGATTGTAGCCTTTATTACCTAATACTGAGTAAAGAGGAAACGGCTCAAAAGAATTTATAAGTTGAAACACACTATCATCTTTTAATTGTTTTACAACACCCATTATCTCCAGGAAAGGATCCTTACCTGAGTCTATTATGGGTCTTACATCAAGCGTTACAATATTACCCGGGTTTACATTATTCAATATCTCCGGTTTCTCATTTGGTTCTTTATTGTCCTGCATATTTTCTTCAATCTTTTTCAATGGAGGAATTAAATCGTTATTTATGGATCTGTTTAGTTCATACATCAGGTCGGCAAGATTTACACCGGCAATACCCGCTGCCTGTTCAACATTCACTCTGCCTGCCAGGGTTTTCCTCAGAATTTTACTGTTTAGTTTGCTGAAGTGCGGACTGGAGTTAATAAGCACTTCCAATGTTTGGGGAAACCCGGCAAGCATTTTTGAAATCTTCATGTCTTTGGTAATCATCGTATCAAAATGTATTATTAAACTTTGGAAATATTCACACGCCACACTTCCGGTCCGCGTTCAATATACTCCCAGCCGAACTGATCAGTTTTTTCGGCATTGAACTGATAGTATAAAGGCACGGGATCATGATCATTG
>JAWOIK010000235.1:0-3600 GCA_046484705.1 Ignavibacteriaceae bacterium
GGCTATTAAATCGGAAGCAAGTCCGTCACCTCCGGGAGAATCCACACGCAGCACGATAGCGCTTGCATTGGAATTCTTAACAGCTGATTCAACATACTTAACAAGACTTCGAACTTTAATTCCATCATCCATCTGTGTTCCGCCGATCGCATATATTACAGCAACCACGGGTTTACTTCCCCAGTAATTATCAACCGGAAGATTAAACTCTTCAAGTGAAGATGCTGAAACCAGGTTTGCTTTATTAAAATTAATCTTTTTTACTACTTCTTTAACTGCATCCCATCTTCCAAGAGTATCGGCAAGTCCATGCTCAATTGCTTCCTCTGCTGAAAAAAGTGCGAATTCATTTACAAGCTGCTCAAATTTTTCCGATGAAATACTTCTGCTGTAGCAGATATCTGCTTTAGCGATCCGGTAAAATTCATCTACAAGCCTTTGTCTTTGTTCACGGTCTGCTTCGCTCATCTTATCAAGTGAATAAGATTCCGCGGCTGATTTATATTTGAAATATCTTAATTCACTAAAACCTATTCCAATTTTTTCCAATGTTCCTTTGAAAAATGTTCTGCCGAGAACATAGCCTTCAAGAGTAATATTACCCATTGGATCAAGTACGATTTTATCAGCAACAGAAGCGAGATGATAACTATCAATACTGAGCCTGTCCGCATAAACTACAACTTTCTTTCCACGGTTTTTAAATTCAACCAGCTTCTCCCTTATCTCCCACATCATTTCCCTGTTAATGTTAATGCCGGAAAGATTGATTGCAACTCCGCTTACGGTTTTGTCTTTCATTGCAGCATCAATTTGTGTCAGCACATCAATTAAAGTATTTGAATCATCAAACCACTTGTAACGCTGGTATTTCATTCCGCCGAATAAGTTTAACTCAACATATTTATCCTGTTTGAATAGTTTCGGAAATACAGTTCTGTCATATGCACCGATTCTTATTCCATATGTATTATATGCATGATTTTTTTCGCTGTCAAAATGAGATTGATAATTTAATCCGACTCTTCCAAAGCTTATCTGTGTACCGATATTAAAAGCTTTGCCTTCAAAATATCTTCCCGTAAACCTTATCCCGTCAACAGGTTCAATAACAGCACCGGCACTCCATTTTATTTCTTTTCTTATATCATCTTTTGTAAAAATGTAATCACCGAATAATGTAATAGTTTCATTTCCCAGAGGACGTATTGCAAGATCAACTATTCCTTCTCTTTCAGTTCGGATAGGCAGGTTTGCAATTAGTCCTAATGAAATGTAACGGTTGAATCTGAACAGCGAGCCAATTGTAAACTCATTCGATCTGTCAAACATTTCTACTTCCCCGCTTGACCAGCCGTAACCTAATCCAAAACTGGCAGAAGGTCCGCCGATAGCAGCAGAAAGCTTATAATCCATCACTGAATTTTCTCTGTTGCCCAATGAAACCATACTAAATCCAAAATTGGGAACTGCTGTGAACAACCCCCAGTTATTAAAATCGTTATAGTCGCCTACTAAATCATTCCATGTAAAATAAATATCCGGCTGATGCAGATATGTTAGTGCAGCAGGATTATCATAACCGTATAATCCGTATTTAAGTGCTCCTGCCGGGGTGAAGCTGAAATTATTTACTTCAAAGTAGGAAGGAAATCTTTGCTGCGAATAAATTAACGGGCAGATATTTATGACCAGGAATGCGATGAGAATTATTCTTTTCATAGCGGCAATCTCAAATTGATTATAATAATTAAATGAAAATTACTAAAAACAGAACAATAAAGTCATAATTAAAAATTTTTCTTCTGATGGAACTGTTAAGCGATCCGGAATGTTATGGTAGTGTTAATACAAATAAATAATAACCAACCCTTAAAAGGAGGATAAAATGTATAGGAACGTAATTTTATTTCTAACCATAGCTTTATTTGCAGCTTTCAGTTTTACAGCTTGCAGTGAAGATGATCCGGTTGCACCGGTTATAACCCCGACAGCAACAGTAATGGTAATTCATGCTTCACCTGACGCACCAGGTGTTGATCTGCTTGTTGACAACGTTGTTGCAGGTACAAATCTAACTTTTCCGGCTAATACCGGTTACCTTGAAGTAGAAGCCGGTACAAGAAATGTAAAAGTTAATGTAACGGGCACCCAGACAACAGTAATTGGTGCGGATTTAAATATAGCGGCAAACACTGCATATTCAGCTTTTGCAGTTAATACTGTTGCAAACCTTGAGCCGCTTGTTCTAGTAGATAATCTTTCAGCTCCGGCAAGCGGAAAAGCACATGTGAGATTCATTCATCTGTCTCCGGATGCCCCTGCAGTTGATATAACTTTATCAGACGGCACAGTAGTTTTTAGTAATGTAGCTTTTAAAGATGTGATTGATTTTACTCCGCTTGATGCCGGAACATATCCGCTTCAGGTAAGAGTTGCAGGAACTTCCACCGTTGCACTTGATCTGGGCAGTGTTACACTTTCAGCTGGTAAAATTTATACTGTGTTTGCCAAAGGTCTGTTGAATGGATCCGGCAGCCAGTCATTAGGCGCTGAAATAATTGTAAATAGGTAATTAAGATTTATTTGAATAGAAACCGGGTTTGAATAAAATCCGGTTTTTTGTTTTAAATGAACCGGATTAAAATAATTTATTTGATTATTTTAATATCAATAATTTTAAAACAAATATGATCGAAATAAACAACCTGCATAAACGCTTCGGCAGTAACACTGTGTTGAATGGTATTAACCTTAATATTGAGAAAGGTGAAACTCTTGTTATAATCGGCAGGAGCGGATGCGGTAAAAGTGTTTTAATAAAGCATATCGTAGGTCTGCTAAACCCGGATTCTGGTTATGTTAAAGTTGAGGATAAAATTGTTAGTGATCTGCCAATCTCAGAGTTGTATATGCTCAGGAGAAAATTCGGATTTCTTTTCCAGGGCGCTGCTTTGTTCGATTCTATGACTGTGGAAGAAAATGTTGCTCTACCATTAACAGAATCTTTTAATAAGTATTCCAAAGAACATGTAAAAAAAGTTGTTGATGAAAAACTCGGCTTAGTAGGTTTATCTAATGCTGGTAATCTTAAACCGGCAGAACTTTCCGGCGGTATGAAAAAAAGAGTCGGGCTTGCAAGAGCTTTGGTAACCAATCCCGATTATATACTTTATGATGAACCAACAACCGGTCTAGACCCTATTATGTCGGATTCAATAGACGGACTTATTAAAGAACTCTCCGATAAAATTAAAGTTACATCCATCGTTGTTACACACGATATGTACAGTGTAAAAAATGTTGCGGATAAAGTTGCAATGATACACGAAGGTAAAATTTATTTTATCGGCAAACCTGATGATCTGGCAAAGTCCAATGATGAAGTAATTAAAGATTTTATCAGAAGAACTGAAGTAGAAAAATAATTTCTGTCTCAAATCCGGATTAATACCGAAAATAAACCCGTATCTATGGCTGACAAACTACACTGAATCTGACCTACCGCTTCCATTATCCGCTATGAAATGATCACTTAATCTTCAATATTAATTTGGATGTATGTCCCTTATTTCACTTTCAATCCACTTATAATAAAAA